>JAGVNQ010000025.1 GCA_020053195.1 Sideroxydans sp. | reverse complement strand
CGCTCGTGGTGCTGCAACACCGCCTGCGCCACCGGCCACGGAAATTCCATGTCGCGCAGAATGTCGTAACCGGCTTTGACGTGCATCCTGACCATGGCCAGCTCGGCTTCCGCGAGCCGGGTCGGCTTGCTCAATATCTCCGCCGGTACGGCGATTTTGCCGATGTCGTGCAGATAACCGATCACATGCAAGCCTTCGATTTGCCGTTCCGGCAAGCCCATCGCCTTGCCGATGTCGCAGGCCAACTGCGCCACGCGCCGCTCGTGTCCGGCGGTGTAGGGATCGCGCAACTCCACCATACGCGCCACGGTTTCCACCGTGCCGTCCAGCGTTTTGCGCAAGGTGTTCAGCGTGGTATGCAGCTTCCTGTCCTGCCGCAGAGAATGCACGCCCACGGCAATATCGTTGGCGACTTCAACCAGAAAATTGGTGGTTTCCTCGTCAAACGAATTACCGCTCCCGGAATAAATCGCCAGCACGCCCAACGTCTCGCCTTCGGCCAGCAGCGGCACCGCCGCCGCCGATTTCAGTTGCCAGGCTTGCACGATTTTTCGCCAGGGCACATAACGCGCATCATTCTCCAGATCGGCGGCAACCATGGTGTTCTTTTCGCGCACCGCGATGCCCATGAGCCCTTGTCCGTACTCGGAATCGTCCCAGCGAATGTTCAATGCAGCGATCATAGCCTCGTCGAAACCCGACCAAGCCACCGGCTGCAACACAAAGTCCGCCTGACGCAATGCGATAATGACCCCTACGGTGTCATCCAGCCCGTTCAGCGCCTCGCACACGAAACGGAACAGCGCCTCCTCGCTCTCGGCGGCCAGTAAATATTCGTCGATTCTGCGCAAGGTACTCAGCCGCAGATTGAGCCGCTTGAGCTTGAGCTCGTGCGCTTTGCGCACGCTGATGTCCAGCATGTAAATGCGGATCAAATCGCTGTCGGGAACCGGGCAAATGAATTGCTCGAAGGTCGCACTGCCGACGTTGATTTCGCGCACCACTTCCTGCCGCTTATCACTCGCCGCATCGCCCAGAATGCCGGGTGCGGGCTGCGCGATAGACAGTTGCGGAAACAATCTGACGGCCGCCGGGTTCAGATAAGTGATCTCTGCTGCGGCATTGATTTCGAGTATCGGGTTGGGGTTCATGCCGGGAAACGAGGCCAGCCGCACAATCTCCTGATGGCTCTGCTGAACATCGACCGCGCGGCGAATATGCAGCAGCAATGTGTCGATCTCGTAAGGCTTCAGCAGATAGGAAAACGCGCCCTTGTTGGTGGCCTCGACCGCCGTATCCATCGAGGCATGTCCGGTCAGGATAATGGCCTCGGTCAGCGGCGATGCGGCCTTGATTTTTTCCATCACCGCGATGCCGGACATATCCGGCAGCTTGAGGTCGATCAGCGCCACCTGCGGCGGCGTGCGCGCCGCCTCCGCCAAACCCTCCGCACCGTTGGCCGCCACCGCCACCGCGTAACCTTTGAGGCGCAGGATGTCGGCCAGCGTTTTGCGCAGATTCGCATCGTCATCCACTACCAGCACGTTGGGTATTTTTTTCATTGGGATTCCTGCGCGCCGGGCAACATTTCGACCCGGTTTCTGCCGCGCGCTTTCGCCAGATACAGCGCGTCGTCCACCCGTTTCAGCAACGAGTTGATGTCGTCCTTCGACCCGAACTCGGCCACGCCGAAACTGGCGGTCACTTCGCCGACTTTATCGAAACGGTGGTGCGAAATTTCCAGGCGCAGCTTCTCGGCCACGGTCAGCGCGGTCTGCATGTCCGCATGCGTCATCAGCACCATAAATTCTTCGCCGCCCCAGCGCCCCACCACATCGTTGGCGCGGATGTGTTTTTTCACCAGCTGTGTGACGGCCTGCAACACGTAGTCGCCCGCATCGTGGCCGAAAGAATCGTTCACGCGCTTGAACCAATCCAGATCGTACATCGCCAGCGACAGCGGGATGGCATAACGTCTGGCGCGCTCCATTTCCCGCGCCAGCGTCGCGCTGAATTCGCGCCGGTTGGCGATGCCGGTCAAACTGTCGGTGGTAGCGAGCAGGTGAATTTCCGCTTCGGCGCGCTTGCGCTGGGTGATGTCCAACACGTAGATGCGGATCAGATCGGCCTCTTGAATGTAGTGCGTGTGCAGCTCGTAAGTCGCCGCGCCAACATTGGCCTCGCGCGTGACCTCTCCCGCATGCCCGGCTTTTCTCAACGAAAGAATCATCTCCGCCTGGCCTTGCAACAAGGGATGCAACACACCTGCCCCTGCCGCTTTCATTTCCGGGAACAGTTTCTCGGCTGCCGGATTCAGATAAGTCACCTCTCCGGCGGCATCGAGTTCAATGACCGGGCTGGGCAGCAAGCGCGGGAAAGAAGCCAAGCGCAAAATCTCTTCCTGCGCTTGCTGTCTGCCGACCGCATGGCTGATCTTTTGCAGCAATTCGTCCATCTGGTAGGGTTTGAGCAAATAGGAAAACGCTCCTTGCCCGGTGGCTTTGATGGCGGTGTCCATAGACGCGTGCCCGGTCAGGATGATGGCCTCGGTCAGCGGCGCATTGGCCTTGATGCGCGCCATCACTTCCAGCCCGTCCATGTCGGGCAGCATCAGGTCGATCAGCGCGAGGCTGAATGTTTCCCGTTCCGCCGCCGCGACGGCCTCGGTTCCGTTTGCCGCGACCGTCGTTGCAAAACCCTTGACCCGCAAGATGTCGGACAGCGTCTTGCGCAAGTTGGGGTCATCGTCCACCACCAGAATTTTGGCTTTTTCTTTCATGGTTCGACCAGCATGTTTTTTAATTTATCGAGGCGGATTTCTTCGATCAAACGGAACAATTCTTCCGTCTCGAACGGTTTGTACAGACAAGTGTAAGCGCCGATCTGGCGCGCCTGTTCGATCGAACCGCCCATGACCTGGCGGTAGCCGGTCATCAGCACCACCGGCTTGCCGGGATATTTGGCGTGAATGTCTTTCAGCACCTCCACGCCGTCCGCTTCGCCCAGCTTGAGATCGAGCAGGATGATGGCCAGATTGTAGTTTTTATCCAGATGCTCCATCACGCTGTGCGCTTCGGTTTCCGTTTCAACCTTGAAGCCGTGCCGCGATAAAATTTCCTTCAGCGTTTTGCAAAAATCCGGGTCGTCGTCCACCACCAGAATGCTCTCTTCTTTGCGCAATAACGAAAGGAAAGAAAGGATCATGGGGAAATTGAGCGGCTTGCTCAGAATCGCATACACCCCGGCGCGCTTCGCCTCCTCCATCAAATCGTCCGCCGCGTAAGCGCTGACCAAAATCACCGGCAGCGCGGGCGCGATTTGCTTCATCTGCTTCAGCGCCTCGACCCCGTTGATGCCGGGCATCTTGATGTCCATCAGCACACAGTCGGGCAGATCGGTTTTAACCAGCGCCACCCCTTCCTCGCCCGAATACGCGGCGACAGCTTCGTACCCCTTGATGCGCAAGATGTCGCAAGTCGTCTTCACGATACGCCGGTCATCGTCCACCACCAGAATCTTCATCGCCAACTCCTGTTCTTCCCGTCGAGAAAATGAGCCCCGCACGGAATTTCTATATGCCACATCGCGGAAACGCCCGCCAATAGGCGATCTACAGCATGCACATCACGCAGATGCCCGTATTTAGCCGATCTACAACACATTCGGTTCGTACAGGCGGTTTGTAAGTCGGGCTTCAGCCCGACAAATCGCAAACCCCGTCGGGTTAAAACCCGACCTACAAAACCCCTTCACTCTCCGTAGGTCGGACTTCAGTCCGACGCTACTTGTCGGGTTGAAACCCGACCTGCAAAACCCATTCGCTCTTCGTAGGTCGGGCTTCAGTCCGACGCTGCTTGTCGGGTTGAAACCCGACCTACAACCCCCATCGCTCTTCGTAGGTCGGACTTCAGTCCGACGCTACTTGTCGGGTTGAAACCCGACCTACAAAACCCCTTCGCTCTTCGTAGGTCGGACTTCAGTCCGACGCTGCTTGTCGGGTTGAAACCCGACCTACAAAACCCCTTCGCTCTTCGTAGGTCTGGCTTCAGTCCGACGCTGCTTGTCGGGTTGAAACCCGACAAGCAAAACCTCTCGCTCTTCGTAGGTCGGGCTTCAGTCCGACAACGTATCCTCCAGCCAAACCGCATCCCATAACGCGTAATCACCAATCCGTTCCACCAGTTTCGCCCGCAAAGGATTCGCCACAATATAGCGCGCCATCTTGCGCAAATCCTCATCCTGCCGCAGCGCATGATCGAAATAATTCGACTGCCAAATTGCTTGCCCAAGGGCATGCGCGGAACGCCCTTTCAACAACTGCACGACCTCGGACAACTCGCCCACATGCAACACCATCAACCAATGCAAATGGTCCGGCATCAACACATAACAAAGCGTTTCCACCCTGCCTTCGGCTTGCAACTTCATCAACTGCCGCACCACCTCGCGCCCCTTGTCGAGAGATGAAAAATACGCGGTCCGATTCTGCGTTACCGTCGTAACGTGATACACCAGACCCGATTGCGAAACACGGCCTTTGCGCAAATCGCTATACGCCATCATCCCTCCACAGACCGGATTTCAACCCGACAAATCGTTAAAACCGTCGGGTTGAAACCCGACCTACAACCCCCATCGCTCTTCGTAGGTCGGGCTTCAGCCCGTCACAATTTGTCGGGTTGAAACCCGACCTACAAAAAACCTGCGCTCTCCGTAGGTCGGGCTTTAGCCCGACGCTGCTTTGTCGGGTTAAAACCCGACCTACAAACCCCGCGCTCTCCTACAATCCGCCACACGGCAGCGTCACGGTGAAGGTGCTGCCCTTGCCGCTTGTACTTTCCGCTGCCACGCTGCCGCCGTTCAGTTGCGTCAGGTTTTTCACCACCACCAATCCCAAGCCGATGCGGCGCGCTTTGGTGGTGAACATTGGTTGGAACAGTTTGGCTTGCTGCTCCGCCGTCATGCCGCAGCCGCTGTCCTTGATGCTGATGCGCAACTGCCCGCCCGCTTCGGTCGCGCCGATGTCCAGCGTGCCGCCGTCGGGCATGGCCTCGATCGCGTTGGTGAGTAGATTCCACAACACTTGATGCAGGTGCATCGGGTCAACGCTGATGCGGGGCAGCGTTTGCGCGATGTTCAAGCGCACCTCGACCGAGGCGGGCACGTCGGCCTTGCGCAAGGAAAGCGCGATCACTTCCGCCACATTGACCGGCTCCGGGTGCGGCGGTTTGCTGCGCACCGCATCCAGCAAGTCGGACACGATACGCTCGGCATCCGCAATCTCTTCCTTGATGATGCCCAGATATTCTTTGGTGGTTTCATCCGAGTTGGCGAGCACGGTTTGCAGGTAATACACCGCGTTGTTCATCACCCCCAGCGGGTTGCGCAACTCGTGTCCCACGTTATCCGCCACCTGCCCCAGCAGCGCGAGTTTTTCTTTGCGCACCAGCTCGTCCTGCGCTTCCACCAATTGCCGCGTACGCTCTTGCACCTTGGCTTCCAAATTTTTGTTCAGCGCGCGAATTTCCACTTCCGCCACCCCACGCCGCGCCGCTTCCTTGCGGATCGCTTCGAACATGGCGGTGATGAAAACCACTATAAACAGGGCATCGAGAAGCGGAGTGATGACTCCGGCGAATTCCAGTTCGGCACTGAAACGGCCATCCCATGACCAGTCGATCACCGCGACAATCACCATCGACATTAACACCGCCACGAGCAGAAACAGCACGGCAAAGCGCAGCGGGCTCACCTTGAGCAACACCTGAATGATTCGCTGCATCGCCTGCCGGAATAACTGGGGCAGCTTATTTTGCATGTCGTTTTTCCCTTTCATTAAACCGTCGGCAAGGTCACGGAAAATACCGTGCCTTTGCCCGCTTCGCTCTGCACTTCGATCTTGCCGCCATTGGCCTGCGTCAGGTTTTTCACCACCACCAGTCCCAGCCCGATGCCGCGCGCCTTGGTGGTGAATAGCGGCTGGAACAATTTGGCCTGCTGCTCCGCCGTCATGCCAACACCACTGTCGGATACGCTGATCACGATATTCTTTGCCACCTCATTCGCCGCCGCGCGAATGTGCAGCGCGCCGCCTTGCGGCATGGCCTCGATGCCGTTGCTGATGAGGTTGCGCAACACCTGGTGAATTTGCAGCGCATCCACCCGCAACGGCGGCAGCGTGGCGGGAATATCGAGCACCACGTTGACCTGCGGCGGCACATCGCATTTGCCCAGAGTCTGGGCGACCAGTTCGGCGACCCCCACCGTTTCCAGATGCGGCGGTTTGGTGCGCACCGAATCCAGCAGGTCGGACACGATACGCTCGGAATTGGCGATTTCGGTTTTGATGATATTCAGGTATTCACGGGTTGTTTCGTCGGATTCCGCCAGCACGGTTTGCAGAAAATACACGGCGTTGCTCATCACCCCCAGCGGGTTGCGCAACTCGTGCCCCACGCTGCCCGCCACCTGCCCCAGCACCGCCAGTTTTTCCTTGCGCACCAGCTCGTCTTGCGCGTCCACCAATTGCCGCGTGCGCTCCTGCACTTTGCTTTCCAGCTCTTCGTTCAATTTGCGGATATTCTCTTCGGCCATTTTTTGCGCAGTGATGTCGTGCATCGTCCCCCACATCACCGTCGCCCGCCCCTGTTTGTCGTGCAACACCTCGGCCCGCTCGTGCACGTAGCGCACTGCGCCGTCGGGCAGCAGGATGCGATAGTCCAGACTATAGGGCAAACCGTGCGCCATCGACTCGCGCACGCAGGCTTCCAGCTCGGGACGATCCGCCGGATGCACGAAACTCAGGTAGGTGTCGTAAGTCACGTCGAACTGCTGCGGGTCGAGGTCGAAGATGCGATAGATTTCGTCCGACCAATCCAGCGAGTTGTCGGCGATGCTCCATTCCCAGTTGCCGAGGCGGGCGATGCGCTGCGCTTCGGTGAGACGGGCGGTGCGCTTCGCCACTTCGTCCTCCAGATGATCGCGGTAGCGCGCCAGCTCGTCATCGCGCTGGCGGATATTGTCCAGCATGACATTAAAGCCGTGCGCCAGCGTGCCCAGATCATCGCTGCTGGTCACTTCCGCGCGCAGCGCATAGTTTTTTTCCCGCGAGACGCGATTCATCGTCCCGAGCAACGCGGTCAGCGGAGCGGTAATCGCGGGCAAGAAACGCAGCAGCATCCACACGGCCACCAGCAAAGCGCCCGCCGATGAGACGGCGATCACCAGCATGCTCCTCGCCAGGCGCTGGTAAACCGGCGACAGATCGGAACGCACGTGGATCAAGCCGATTTGTTCCTGCTTTAAAACGACGGGAAGCACCACTTCGACGTAGCGCGCAGTTTTAATACTGAGCCCCCCTTCCTCAACCGCATGCTGGTGCGGCGGCATCGTCAACCCAGGATGCACGTAGGCCGCAAAATTTTGCCCCGACTTGTCGAGCAGGCTGGCAAACTCGATGTTGTCTATGGGGGCGAACGCCGCCAGCATTTGCTCCGCCGCTTCGCGGTCGTTGAACAGCAGGGTTGCAGAGCTGTTCGCCGCGACGATGGAGGTTTGCGCGTAAACGCTTCTGGCCAGTTCGTCTCGCTGCAAAAACCACTGCTGCACAAACGAAAACAGCGCGGCAACCAGCGTGGCGGACAAGGTGGCGACAATGGCGACAAACACCAGCTTGCGTTGGATCGGCGCATCCAGCAACGAGGCGGGCAGCTTCATTTCGTTCCCTCCGCCGACTCGACGATGCGCGCCAGCTTCAGCAGTTGCGAGCTGATTTTGAACCCGCCGCCCAGCGCCGCCGCTTGATTGATTTCGAAGCGCACCCTGTTTTGCTCCAGATAGAAATTGACCATCACGCCGCGCGCGGCGTAACCGTTGCTGTCGCCCAGCGTCAACACGGCCGCGCCTTTGATGCCGCCCAGAATGGCATCGAGGTTTGCACTTTCCGATGCGGCGATAAACAGCAGATGGCATTTGCGCAAGTCCGATTGCCGGGTGGCGGGCTCGACTTGCCAAACTTTGCCAACCACAGCCTTCCCGCGCAACGCAACGAGCGCACCGTCGAACGGGTTCTGCCCCAGCACGCACAGCGTGAGCGCACTTCCGCCGCGCGCGGTTTCGGGCCACTCCACGTATTGGGCGATATTGTGGATGAAGGCCGCTTTGACCTCATATTCGGTGGGCGGTGCGGCTTTGGCGCTAGTGCCAGTCACGGCACACAGCAGCAGGATAAAAATCAGTTTCCTCAACCCGGAAAATCCATTAGAGCCGAACCCGCTCCTTCCCCCTTGCAGGGGGAAGGTTGGGATGGGGGTAGAGTCGTTGAACGGCAGCATTTCTACCCCCACCCTAGCCCTCCCCCTGCAAGGGGGAGGGGACGTGGTATCTATTAAATTATTTGGGTTCAATCTGAACAATATCCGCTCCGCCCTTAAAAGTGATAGCCCATCTTGAGCCGGTAGCTTCTGCCATCCTGCGCAAGCAAATCCTGCGCATGTTCCTGCCCGCCGGGGTCGCTATAACGCGTGTCGAACAGGTTGTAGATGCTGGCTGAAAGTTCGGCATTTGTTCCGGCAAATCTTTCGCACAGCAGGGTCAGGTTGGCGAGCCAATAGCCGTTGGCCGTTGCGCCGGCCAGCGTCGCGCGGCTGCCGGTGTATTGCAGCTCAAGTCCACCGCGCAATTTGTCTTGCAGCGGCAACGAGCCATTGAATTTGACCTGATGGCGCGGCGAGCTGGCGATTTCGGCATCGGTCAATTTGTCACGGCTAATCTGCCAGGCATAGCTGCTACGCAGTTGCGCGCCGCCGTCCCACTTGCGCTCTGCCTCGAATTCGATGCCGCGCGTATCCACTTGTCCGCCATTGACAAACACCATCAAGCCGTCCGCCGCGTCGGTGATCTGGGTGATGCTGTCGCTGATCCGGTTGTAATACATATCGGCGGTCAGGCGAAAATTGTGCTGCGGCGTGTGTTCGACGACCAATTCGTAAGTGCGGATGTTCTCCGGCTTGAGCGCGAGATTGGTCTTCTGGCTGCCCGCCATCGCGTAGTACATCTCATACACATTGGGCGCGCGGAAGGCCGTGCCGTAAAGCAACTTGAAGGCGGTGGTATCAAGCGGACTCCAGATCAAACCGAGGCGCGGATTCACTGTGCCGCCCGCCGTGGAGTAGTGGTCGTAGCGCACTCCGGCGTTAACCAACATGCCTGTGCCCACGGTGATCTCGTCCTGCACATACAAGCCATGGCGTTGGCTGCTGCGCTTGTCGTCCAGATATACCGCGTAAGGCGCTATATCAATATTGCTTTGATCCTGCCGCCCGTTATTCTGGTATTCCGCGCCCGCCACCACTTTGTGCTGCTCGAAGCGCCCGAGAAATTTCAGCTCGCCTCCCCACCAATCGCCCTGTGCTTCATCCTTGTTAAGTACCCCCGAAACGGGATATATCCCCTCGTAGCGGTAGCGCCCTTGAAACAGGTGGGCGGCCACATCCCAACGGCTATCCAAGCCGCCGGAATAGCCCATATCCACGAATGCCGAACCATCGCTGGCGCGCATATTCGGGTCATTAAAATCGCTGGAATAGGAAGCGGTCGGGACTGCTTTGTCGCGCAGGGAATACGCGCCGGTGAGGCTAAAACCCGCATAGTTCAGCTTGCCGAAATAATTCCGGGAGCGGTCGCCGTCCAGATTTTGCGCGATACCGTTATTGGTCGAGGGTGTATCGAATTCCGGGAAGAATAAATCCTGTCCGCCGCTGCGATATTTCGAAGCCGACAACAAAACCTCCGCCCCGTTTTCATAACGCTTGCCGTAGCTCAAGCGTTCCTTGTTGGTGTTGAAACTGGACAGTTCACCCGATGCCTCCGCCCCGTTTAAATCGCCGCCGCGTTTGGTGATGACATTGATAACGCCGAGCACGGCATTGCTGCCGTAAATGGAAGAGCCGGGGCCGCGCACGATTTCCACGCGTTCGATCAGATCCATGTCCAGCGAAAACTCGGTACCGATGGAACCGCTGTCGTAAATCGGATCATTCAGCCGGTAGCCGTCCACCAGCAATAACAGGCGGCTGTTGAAGTCGCCGGTTCTGCCCGAGCCGCGCACGCCCAAATAACTGTAATTGCGGTCGTAGGAAACATTCATGCCGCGCACACTTTTCAGCAAATCGGCCAGCGTG
>JAGVNQ010000122.1 GCA_020053195.1 Sideroxydans sp. | reverse complement strand
TTCGCGCAGTTCCCGGTGCTGGGCGCGGGCTTCGGCCAGTTCGCCTACCAGCATTTTCAGCTTGGGGCGGAATTGCAGAACACGGGCATCGTTGGCTTGTACAACAACACGCATAACATCGTGCTGCAATTGGCTGCCGAAACCGGGTTGGCCGGGTTGGCGGTTTTATTTGTCACGCTGGGTTTGTGGTTTTGGCAAACAGCGGTGCGCCAGGCGGAATTTTCGCTGTATCACTGGTGGGGTTTCGCCATTCTCGCGGTGATGGGTATCCACAGCCTGCTGGAATATCCGTTGTGGTACGCCTATTTCATCGGCATTGCCGCCGTCATGCTGGGGTTGTTCGAGACATCCACCCACCGTCTGGAATTACCGTTGGTGGGGCGCGTTTCCGTGGCGGTTATTCTGCTGTTGGGGGGCATGTCGCTGGGGCAGGGCTTGCAAGGCTACCGCCATTTGGAACGGGCGCTGGCAGCCCCAAACCTGGCGGCCAGTGTCCCTGCAAACCTTGCCCGTGCGCACGATGAACTATTGATGGCGTATAAATATCCGCTGTTTACTTCCTACGCCGAAATGCTCATCGCCAATATGATGGCTCCGAATGCGGAAAATCTGGGCGGCAAGCTGGACTTGAACGGTCGCACCCTGCGCTTTATTCCGACCGCGCTGGCGGCTTACCATCAGGCGACATTGCTGGCGCTGGCGGACAGGCCGGAGGAAGCCAAAGAACTTATGGCCGATGCCATCTGGTCATTTCCCGCCGATTACGACAAAGCCCGCGCCGCGTTGGAAGGGCAGGCGAGCAAAGACCACGCGCGTTTTGACGCTCTGCTAGAATTCGCCACCCGAAAACATGAGGAGTACCGACGTGCTGTTGTTTCTGCAAAATAATATCTGGACCATTTTGATCGCCATCACCAGCGGAGGCATGCTGGTCTGGTCGTTTATCGGCAACCGCGTGCGCGGCATCCACGACATCGACCATGTCGCGGCCACCCAGCTCATCAATCATAAAAACGCGCTGGTGCTGGATGTGCGCGAGCAAAACGAATTCGACACGGGCCATATCCTGAACAGCAAACTCATCCCGCTGGGCAAGCTGGGCGACCGTATCGGCGAATTGGAAAAATTCCGCGAGCGTCCGATTGTGGTGGTTTGCCGCAGCGGACAGCGTTCGGCTTCCGCCTGCGCCTATCTGGCCAAGCAGGGTTTCGCCCAAACGCATAATCTGGATGGCGGCGTGGTCGCCTGGCAAAAAGCCAGCCTGCCGCTGGAAAAATAAGGAAAGCAAAAATGGCAAAAGTAGTGATGTATTGCACCGAAGTGTGTCCCTATTGCGTCAACGCCGAACGGCTGTTGAAAAACAAAGGCGTGACCGAGATTGAAAAAATTCGCATCGACTTGCAACCGGAACAGCGCGCGCTTATGGAAGCCAGAACCAAACGCCGCACCGTGCCGCAAATTTTTATCGACGATCTGCACATCGGCGGTTTCGACGATCTCTCCGCGCTGGACAGGGCGGGTGGTTTGATGCCGCTGTTGAACAAATAACCAAAGGAAAACACCATGACCGAAGCCGCAGCCGCTACACCCTCCACCGCGCCCGTGTTCAACATCGAAAAACTGTACGTGAAAGACTTGTCGCTGGAAATTCCCAACGCGCCCGCGATTTTTCTGGACAGGGAAAATCCGCAAATCGACATGCAATTGCAAAGCCAGGCCACCGTGGTGGAAGAGGGCGTGTTCGAAGTGGTGGTCACGGCGACAGTGACCGCCAAACTGCCCAACAAAGACAAAGTGATGTTCCTGATCGAAGCCAAACAGGCCGGTATCTTCCAGGTGCGCAACCTGCCGCAGGAAGAAACCGAATCGGTGCTGGCCGTGGTCTGCCCCAACATTCTGTATCCCTACTTGCGCGAAGTGGTGTCGGATGCTTCCGTGCGCGGCGGCTTCGCGCCGGTAGTACTCAGCCCGATCAATTTCGAATCGATCTACCAGCAGCAAAAACAACACCTGCAAGCGCAAGCTGAAGCGGCGGGCACGGTCAAACACTGATGAATAAACTGGCCGCCGCGCTGCTGCTGTTTGTCGCCTGCCACACGGCGGCGGCAAGCGAGTATGTGTCGGTGGCCGACCCGGCAATTTTGTACGATGCCAATTCGCTCAAGGCAAAGAAACTGTTCGTCGCCACGCGTTATTTGCCGCTGAAAAAAATTGTCGAACTGGAAGGCTGGCTCAAGGCGCGTGATTCCAGCGGGGCGGTGTTCTGGATAGAGAAACGCAACGTGAGTGATAAACGTTACGTGGTGGTCACCGCAGCCACGGCCAGCGTGCGCAGCACTTGGGACAATAACTCGCCGGTGGTGTTTACCGCGCCGCGCCAACTGGGCTTGGAATGGCTGGGCAATGTGGGCGCGGGTTGGGTCAAAGTGCGCCACCGCGACGGCGAAAGCGGATATTTAAAAAGCAGCGAAGTGTGGGGGGAATGATGTTGTCAAAAAACGTATTTGAGCCACGGATGAACACGGATGAAACACGGATAACCCACTCTGTATCCCTCAAATCTGCACCTACCATTCAGGTAGGTAGCCGCCTTCACGTTATGCACGGTTTTATCTGTGTTTATCCGTGTTCATCCGTGGCTAAGTGGGGTTTTTAAAATGAAGCTGGCGATCTTGGGTTCGGGGGCATGGGGGACCGCGTTGGCGGTCAGCTTCGCGCCGCGCCACCGCGTCACGCTGTGGTCGCGCGAGACGGGCGAGATCGAAGCCATGGTCAAAGACCGCGAAAACAAACGGTTTCTGCCGGGCATCCCGCTGCCCGACGAACTGAATCTCTCCCTCTCGCTGGATGAAACATTGGCCGGAGCCGAACTGGTTATCGTCGCCGTTCCGGTCGCCGGATTGCGCGGCACGTTGCAACAACTTGCCGGATTGGCATTGCCTGTACCTGTGGTCTGGGTATGCAAAGGTTTTGAAAGCGGCACCTCGCTGTTCCCGCATCAGGTTGCCGAGCAGGTGTTGCCCGCCAGTTTTCCGCGCGGCGTGTTGTCCGGCCCCAGCTTCGCGCAGGAAGTGGCGCGCAGCCAGCCGACGGCGATGACGCTGGCTTCCAACGATGGCGAGTTCGCGCATCAAATGGCGCAAGCCCTGCATCATTCGCGCTTGCGCATTTATTCCTGCACCGACTTGGTGGGCGTTGAAATCGGCGGCGCGGTGAAGAATGTGCTGGCCATTGCGGCGGGCATTTGCGACGGCATGAAAATGGGACTCAACGCCCGCGCCGCTTTGCTCACACGCGGTCTGGCCGAGATGACCCGGCTCGGATTAAAAATGGGCGGACGCGCCGAAACGCTGGGCGGCTTGTCCGGCGTGGGCGACCTCATCCTCACCTGCACCGGCGACCTGTCGCGTAACCGCCAAGTTGGCATGCTGTTGGCACAACACAAAACGCTCGCCAATATCCTCAGCGAACTCGGGCACGTGGCCGAAGGCGTTTACACCGCGCGCGAAGTGCATCACATCGCGCAGCAACACGGGGTAGAAATGCC
>JAGVNQ010000305.1 GCA_020053195.1 Sideroxydans sp. | reverse complement strand
TGCATAGCGTAGATCGCCTATTGGCGCGCCTTCCCGTGAGGTGGGGTTTGAAATTTATTGCCCGGCAGCCGTCGCCGCATGTTTGGCGATGACGTTGTCGATGAAGTTGCGCAGGAAGCCTTCGGTTTGCGAGCTGATGAAACGATCCACTTCCACGCCGTGGCTGTAGGCGATGACGGTGGGGAAGCCGCGCACTTTGTGGCGACCGGCGATTTTCATGTTTTCATCGGCATCCACTACGCCCAGATAAAACTTGCCATCGTAGGCGAACACCATTTTGTGCAGCAGCGGGGCGAGTACGCGGCACGGCGCGCACCATTCGGCGCTGATGTCCACCAACACGGGCAGTTGGTGTGAGCGTGCCACCACCAGTTCATCAAAACTATCTTCTTCAACGTTGTACGAAAAATCACTCATTGCTAAAGCCTCATCTATCAAGTTAATTCAAAAAAATTTCGTCATTCCCGCACAGGCGGGAATCCAGTCAATAAAAAATCCCTTGCGCAGCAAGGCCAAATACAAAGGCATGTTGGATAAACCCGCTGGATTCCCGCCTGCGCGGGAATGACGGACAAAAATTAATTCGCGCCGCGCTTGGCGAAGTCTTTCATCCTGAATCCCAACGCGAACAGCACGGCGAAATACACCGCCACGCCCGCGACCACCAGCCACGACAAATGAATGATGCGCGACCAGCCGCTGGTGTTAAGCCACTGTTGTTCCGTGCCCATGCCGAACCACAGCGTCAGCCCCAGCGCCAGCAACGCGGCGCACAGTTTGAGGGAAAATTTTCCCCAGCCGGGTTCGGGCTGGTAGATGCCGCGTTTGCGCAGGAAATAAAACAGGATGGCGGAATTGAAACAAGCGGCCAGGCCGATGGACAGCGCCAGTCCGGCGTGGCCTAAATCCAGCACGAAGATGAACAGCAGGTTCATCAGTTGTGTGGCGATCAGGGTGGCGATGCCGATTTTGACCGGGGTTTTGATGTCTTGCCGCGCGTAGAAACCGGGAGCCAGCACTTTCACGGCGATGATGCCGATAAGGCCGACGCTGTAGCCGATCAGGGCGTAGCTGGTTTTCTGCACATCTGTGTCATGGAATGCGCCGTACTGGAAGAAGGTCGCCAGCAAGGGCACGGCGATCAAGCCCAGCGCAAGTGCTGCGGGCAACGTGAGCATGCACACCAGACGCAATCCCCAGTCCAGCAATTTTGAATATTCAACCGTGCTGTTGGTGGCGTGTAGCTTGGAAAGCGAGGGCAGCAATATCGTGCCCAGCGCCGCGCCCAGTAGTCCGGCGGGAAATTCCATCAGGCGGTCGGCGTAATACAGCCAAGTCACACTACCCACCAACATGAACGAAGCGAACACGGTGTTGATGATGAGACTGATTTGCGCGATGGACACGCCGAACAGCGCTGGTCCCATTTGTTTGACCACGCGCCACATGCCTTCGTCTTTCAGGTTGAAGCGGAGGCTAGGCAACATGCCGATTTTTTTCAGGAACGGAATCTGGAAGGCGAGTTGTACAAAGCCCGCGACAAACCACGCCCACGCCATGGCGATGATGGGATGCTCGAAATACGGTGTGAGCCACAACGCGCCGCCGATCAGGCAGATATTCAACAGCACGGGGGCGAACGCGGGTACCCAGAATTTGTTATAGGTGTTGAGAATGCCTGCCGCCACAGCCACCATCGAAATGAAAAAGATATAGGGCGAAGTGATGCGCAGCATCTGTACGGTGAGATCGAATTTCGCCGGGTCTTTGATGAAGCCGGGCGCGGTGAGATAGATGATGAGCGGCGCGGCGATGATGCCGATCAGCGTGACGATGAACAGGACAATCGCCAGCAAAGTGACCACGTGGTCCACCATCAGCTTGGTTTCGTCGTGACCTTTGCGTTTGTGGTATTCGCCGAAGATGGGCACGAACGCCTGCGAGAACGCGCCTTCGGCAAACAGCCGCCGCAGCAGATTGGGCAAGCGGGTAGCGATGATGTAGGCATCGTTCGCCATGCCCGCGCCGAAAATGCGCGCGATCAAAATGTCGCGCACAAAGGCGAGAATGCGCGAAACCAGCGTCAGACTGCTCACGGTGGCGAGGGCTTTGAGGAGGTTCATACAGGTTGTGGACTTATCCGCAGAAAACGCCGCGCATCATACCAGCGCGGGCGCGCTCAACACAGATAATCCAATATAGCCAGAGCCCTGTAGGAGCCAGCTTGCTGGCGAATGCCATTCGCGGCTAAAGCCGCTCCTACAGGGGGGAAAAGCTGCCAATAGAGAGTTCGGATTCAAAGCTGACTACAGGAATACACGCTTTTGTTTTTCCCGCTTTGTTTGGCGGCGTACATGCGCTGGTCGGCGATTTCGACCAGTTCTTTCCAGTCGTCGGCTTTATCTTCCGTGCGCTCGGCGATGCCTATGCTGGCTGTCATCGGGTTGCTGTCGGGGCGAATACCCATGCCGCTGGCGCGCAAGCGTTCGACCACGGATACCGCGCCTTTGCAGTAGGTGTTGGGCATGATCAGGATGAATTCCTCGCCGCCCCAGCGCGCCAGCATGTCGCCGGTGCGCAGCGAGGCGTTGATACGTTCGGCGGCGTTGACCAGAACTTGGTCGCCGGTCTCGTGACCATAAATATCGTTCACGCTTTTGAAGTTATCCAGATCAATAAAGGCCAGCGCCAACGGCGATCCGCTGCGCATGGAAATGATGAACTGGATTTCCAGCAGCTCCATGCCGCTCAAGCGCGAAAAACATCCGGTCAGCGCGTCGCGCAGCGCGGTATGCACCAGCGCAATCATGAACCCCAACTGGCTCATGCCGGATAACGTCGCCACGATGGCGATGACGATCACCAGCCAGGTGGTGCTGATGAGCGGGCTGAGGTTGAGGCTATCCATACTCATCAGGCTGGAAGCGACTTCCGCGACCAAGACCGGGCTGGCAAAAATTGCGCCTTCCAGCGCTGTCAACGGAAACATGCTCAACCCGGCCACCATAATCAGCGGCAGAAAAGCGTATATCGCCGTGATCGTGGCCGCCATGCTGCCCTCGCCCAGATGCACCTGCGCCAGCAACGCGTAGGAAAAACAGAAGAAGAAGGTCGGGATGGCGAACATGATGCCGAGTGCGATATAGGCATCGCGCATGCGCTGCGTGTTGCGGAAGGAAAACAGCAACCCGACAAACGCCAGACTGGAAGCGACGCGCCCCAGTGCCAGATAACCGGACACCGGCCACGGCAGCATAAGCAGATCGGGAATGATGAACAGCACAGTGAGCGCGGCAAACAGCACAGAAATCAGACGCACCCGCGAAAGAATCATCGCCGCGCGGCGCGTTGACAGCAACGTCATGTGTTTGCCGGGAAACAGCAACCACAACAATTCTTCGCGCGACAAATCGTTGAAGATGCCTTGCAGAATCGGTTGGGACTGGGGTTTCATGGGCATGCGCCTACACGAGCTTGTCGGATAGGGCGGAATAATACAGCAAGGCAAGCGGGCTTAAGTGGTCTAAAAAGACCAGTGTAATATCCGACAGACCGTGAGCTTGCGCACTTTGCGTGGTCGGCGTAAAAACGGTCCATACATTTTCACAATTCGTGCGCAAGCCAATAGATTCGGACATCTCCATCAAGTGCATGTTGTAGATCGCCTATTGGCGCGCGTTCCCGGGCAGGTGGGGTGTTAAAGTCCCCAAAAATACCGGGCAACCCCGGCTTAGTCGGCAATCCAAAGCGCTTCCAAAAAAACCGTTTGCCAAACCTTGAATCAGCCTCTAGAATGCGCGCCTTTCTGGAAAGCCGAATTCTCAAGGAGCAGTCATGGCAAATAGCGCACAAGCACGCAAGCGTGCTCGTCAGGCAGTAAAACAAAATGCACACAACGCGAGCCTGCGCTCCGAGTTGCGTACCGCGATCAAGAAGGTCGCCAAGGCGATCGAAGCTGGTGACAAGGCTGCTGCTCAAGCTGTGTACAGCGCTTCCACCAGCGTGGTTGACTCCATCGCCGACAAGAAAATCATCCACAAGAACAAGGCAGCTCGTCATAAGAGCCGATTGTCCGCCGCTATCAAGGCGATGGCCTGATTTATTGCAGACGTTAAGTCTGCGACAACAGGGCCGACGGTTTAGTCGGCCTTTTTTGTTTTATAGTTTCAACATTAGCGATGCAACAAGACCGGAAACTTGCCATGTCCCATTTGATGAACACTTATGCAAGACAAAACGTAACCTTCACCCACGGCGAAGGCGCTTGGCTATGGGATGTCAACGGCAAGCGCTATCTGGATGCGCTGTCCGGCATCGCAGTCAATACGCTGGGTCACGCGCATCCGCGCTTTACTGCCGCGCTCTCCGCGCAAATCGGCAGGATGATCCACACCTCCAATCTTTATCAAGTACGCGAACAGGAATTGATCGCCGACAAGCTGTGCGAAATTTCCGGCATGGACGAGGTGTTCATGTGCAATTCCGGTTGCGAGGCGAACGAGGCGGCGATCAAGCTGGCGCGGCTGTACGGCAACCAGCGCGGGGTCGAAACGCCGACCATTATCGTGATGGAGAAGGCTTTTCACGGACGCACGCTGGCCACGCTTTCCGCCACCGGCAACCGCAAGGTGCAGGCAGGCTTTGAGCCGCTGGTGAAAGGTTTCGTGCGCGTGCCTTACGACGACCTCGACGCGATCCGTCAAGTTGCGGCGCACACACCCAATATCGTGGCCGTGCTGGTCGAACCGATTCAAGGCGAAGGCGGCATCCGCACCCCCGACATCAGTTATCTGCAAGGCTTGCGCAAGATTTGCGACGAGCATGAATGGCTATTGATGCTGGACGAGGTGCAATGCGGTCTGGGCAGAACCGGCAAGTGGTTCGCGTTCCAGCACACCAGCATCATGCCGGACGTGATGACGCTGGCTAAAGGTCTGGGTTCGGGCGTGCCGATTGGTGCATGTCTGGCAGCGGGTAAGGCCACCGGCACATTCAAGCCGGGCAATCACGGCTCGACGTTCGGTGGCAATCCGCTGGCTTCGACCGCCGCGCTGACCACCTTGAACATCATGGAGCAGGACAAACTGCTGGCTCATGCCGATAAGTTGGGTGCGTGGATCAAGCAGCAATTGCAAACCCGCTTGGGCGGTTTGAAGGGCGTGGTTACCGTGCGCGGTCAAGGCCTGATTCTGGGCATCGAACTGGACAAGCCGTGCGGCGTGCTGGTGGCGCAGGCACTGGAGCAAGGCTTGCTCATCAACGTCACCGCCGACAACGTGGTGCGTTTGCTGCCGTCGCTCGTATTCACCGAAGCTGAAGCACAACAGTTGCTGGACATCCTGTGCCCGCTGGTCACGGCATTTCTGGCGAAGGAGTGAGCCATGGGCAGCAAACCGGTCAAACATTTTCTGCAATTCAAAGACCTTTCCCGCGACGAACTTGAGTATCTGTTCGAGCGCACGCGCATCATCAAACAAAAATTCAAGACCTATCAGCAATACTGGCCGTTGCAGGATCGCACACTGGTGATGATCTTCGAGAAGGCCAGCACGCGCACACGCCTGTCGTTTGAGGCGGGCATGCAGCAGCTAGGCGGCTCGGCCATCTATCTCAACACACGCGACTCGCAACTCGGTCGCGGCGAACCGGTGGAAGATGCCGGGCAAGTGATTTCGCGCATGAGCGACATCGTGATGATCCGCACTTTCGAGCAAAGCATCATCGAACGCTTCGCTGCCCATTCTCGCGTGCCGGTCATCAACGGCCTGACCAACGAATATCATCCGTGTCAGGTGCTGGCGGACATCTACACTTACGTCGAACATCGCGGCAGCATCTCTGGCCGCACCGTGGCGTGGATCGGCGATTCCAACAATATGTGCAACACCTGGCTGCAAGCGGCGGAGATTCTGGACTTCAACGTGCATGTCTCCACCCCGCCTGGCTACGAAGTCGAGCCGGAACGCGCGGGACTTTACGGTCACGCCCACTACGAAGAATTCACCGATCCGATGGAAGCCGCGCGCGGCGCGCATTTGCTGACCACCGACGTGTGGACTTCGATGGGCTTCGAGGCCGAAAACGAAGAGCGCATGAAAGACTTCGCTGATTGGCAAGTGGACGGCGACATGCTGAACGTCGCCGCCAAGGATTCGCTGTTCATGCACTGCCTGCCCGCGCATCGCGGGGAAGAAGTGTCGGCGGATGTCATCGACGGCGAACAGTCGGTGGTGTGGGATGAGGCGGAGAACCGGCTGCATGTGCAGAAAGCGCTGATGGAATATCTGCTGCTGGGAAAAATTAAGGATTAAAAACATTCACCACAGAGACACAGAGGCACAGAGAAAACCAAATCAACACCTGTTGTTCTCTTGCTTTTCCTCTGTGTCTCTGTGCCTCTGTGGTTAGCTTATGAATTTAGGAATCTAGAACATGTCTGACATCAAAAAAGCCGTCCTCGCCTACTCCGGCGGACTCGATACCTCGGTTATCCTCAAGTGGCTGCAAGACACTTACCAATGCGAGGTGGTGACTTTCACTGCCGATCTCGGCCAGGGTGAAGAGCTGGAACCCGCGCGCCAGAAGGCGCTGAAGATGGGCATCAAGCCGGAAAATATTTTCATCGACGATTTGCGCGAAGAATTCGTGCGCGATTTCGTGTTCCCGATGTTCCGCGCCAACACCGTGTATGAAGGCGAATATCTATTGGGCACTTCCATCGCGCGTCCGCTGATTGCCAAGCGCCTGATTGACATCACCAACCTCACCGGCGCGGATGCCATCTCGCACGGCGCAACCGGCAAAGGCAACGACCAAGTGCGTTTTGAATTGGGCGCGTACGCACTGAAGCCCGGCATCAAGATCATCGCGCCGTGGCGCGAATGGGATTTGTTGTCGCGCGAGAAGCTAATGGCGTATGCCGAGAAGAACGGCATTCCGGTTGACATGAAACACAAACAAGGCGGCTCGCCCTACTCGATGGACGCGAACCTGCTGCACATTTCCTTTGAAGGCCGCCATCTGGAAAACCCCGCCGCCGAAGCCGAAGAAAGCATGTGGCGCTGGACGGTTTCACCGGAAAATGCACCGGATGCCGCCGAATATCTAGACCTCGAATTCGTCAACGGCGACATCGTGGCATTGAACGGCAACAAGCTTTCTCCCGCACAAGTGCTAACCAAGTTGAACGAACTGGGCGGCAAGCACGGCATTGGCCGCCTCGATCTGGTGGAAAACCGCTACGTCGGCATGAAGTCGCGCGGCTGCTACGAAACCCCCGGCGGCACCATCATGCTCAAGGCGCACCGCGCCATCGAGTCCATCACGCTGGACCGCGAAGTGGCGCACTTGAAAGATGACCTGATGCCGCGTTACGCCAGCATGATCTACAACGGCTACTGGTGGAGTCCTGAACGTCTGGCATTGCAGACACTGATCGACCACACGCAAAGCTGCGTCAACGGCTGGGTGCGCGTCAAGCTGTACAAGGGCAATGTGATTGTCGTGGGACGCGATTCCAAAACCGACTCGCTGTTCGACCCGACCATCGCCACCTTCGAGGACGACAAAGGCGCTTATGACCAGAAGGATGCGGGCGGTTTCATCAAGCTGAATGCCTTGCGTATGCGCATCGCGGCGAATCTGAAAAACCGGAAGTAAGTCTGGCAAGTCAAGGAGGCGACATGCTTCACGAACTGAGCGGTGACATTCTGTTAAGCGGCGCGAAAGCCATTGTGCAAGGTGTCGCGCCCAACGACGATTTCCATCAGGGTCTCGCGCTGCAACTGCGCGAGCGCATGCCTGCCATGTACAAGGACTTCCGCCACTATTGCCAGACGCAGCATCCCAAGTCCGGCGAACTGTGGACATGGATGAGTGCCGATGGGCGTTATCTGGTCAACCTGTTCACGCAGGACGGCGCTTACACCCACGGCAGCAAACCCGGACACGCCTCGTTGCACCACATCAACCACAGCTTGCACGCGCTGCGCAATCTGGTGCAGAAAGAGAGAATCACCAGCCTGGCGTTGCCGCGTCTGGCTTGCGGCGTGGGCGGTCTGGATTGGGCGGAAGTGAAGCCGCAAATCGACAAACACCTCGGCGATCTCGGCATACCAGTGTATGTCTATAGCAATTACCAAAAAGGCATCAAAGCCATCGAACCTGCAAAATAAAAGGAAACCTCAGCATGTCAGACAAAATAGATAACGTCAGCGTCGGAACCAAAGCCAACGTATTCTTCGACGGCAAATGTGTGTCGCACTCGGTGTTTTTCCCCGACGGCTCGCGAAAAACCGTGGGCGTGGTATTGCCCAACAGCAAGCTCACTTTCCGTATCGGTATGCCGGAACTGATGGAAATCTGCGGCGGCACATGCCAAGTCAAAATTGCCGGTGAAGCAGAATTCAAGACTTACGCCGAAGGCAGCCACTTCAACATCGCCGCCAATGGCAGCTTCGATATTCATACCGGTGCGGAAGCGGCGCATTACGTGTGCAGTTTCGGTTGATAAAAACCTCCCCCCGCAGATTACGCAAGATTAAAGCCAAACTTCAATCTGCGTGAATCTGTGTAATCTGCGGGCAAACAAGTTTTTTAGGAGAACACCATGCCCACTTTCGACATCGTTTCCGAAGTAGAAAAAACCGAAGTTAAAAACGCGGTCGAGCAGACCAACAAGGAAGTTAGCACGCGCTTCGACTTCAAAGGTTCGGATGCGCGCGTCGAGCAGGCGGAGCTGGTGCTCACGGTGCATGCCGACAACGAGTTTCAAATGAATCAGGTGCAGGAAATCCTCAACGGCAAACTGACCAAGCGCGGTGTGGACATCAAGTGTCTGGAAATCAGCGACAAGATCGAAAAAGTCAGCGGCAATAAAGTGAAACGCTCATGCACCGTCAAGGTTGGCGTGGAAATCGAATTGGCGAAGAAGATCGTCAAGCACATCAAGGACAGCAAGATGAAGGTGCAAGCCAGCATTCAGGGCGACACCGTGCGCGTGACCGGCAAAAACCGCGACGACTTGCAAGATGCCATCGCCTTCATCAAGAAGACGATCACCGACTTCCCGCTGCAATATCAGAACTTCCGCGATTGAAATATTCACTGCATTTTCTCTGCCTGGCTTGGTGTCTGACACATCAAGCCAGCGCCGACGAACTCTCCTATCCCGAACTGGTCATCGACGACGTAAAACACGTCGTCACCTCGCCTGCCCGTTGGGACGACGCGGATTGGCGCAAGGTCGGCTGGACTTCGCTGGCCGTGCTGGGCACCGCCGTGGTGATTGACCGCCCCTGGCGCGACGAGATGCGCCGCCATTCCGGCGACAATCCATTTTTGTTGCAAGTCGAACGCTTCGGTTCTCAATACGCACCTGTCGTGCTGGGAGGATTCTTTTTGGCGGGTATGGTTGGCGATGACCAGAACGCCATGGAAGTGGCGCAGGATGGTCTGGCCGCCAGTATTATCGCCAGCGGACTGGTTTCCACCACGATCAAACTGACGGTGGGGCGTAGCCGCCCGCGCGACAACGTAGGTGTCGCCAACTTCCAACCGCTCAGCGATCCCAATGCTTCTTTCCCCTCCGGCCACACCACCGAAGCGTTCGCGCTGGCTTCAGTCATCTCCAGTCACTACGAAGAACTCTGGGTGGGTTATACAGCCTATTCCGTCGCGGGGATGGTCGGCGTTGCACGCACCTACCATGATGCGCACTTCGCCTCGGATGTGTTGCTGGGCGCGGTTATCGGCACGCTGGTTGGCAACAGTGTGGTAAAACATAACAAATCATTGCGCTCCAATAAGTTGTCGCTGCTGCCCGAGGTGTCTCCGGGACTGGTCGGGGCGCGCATTGTCGGGAGGTTCCCATGAAATCCGTACTCGTCCCGTTCGCTCAGGGCAGCGAAGAACTCGAAGCCGTCACCGTGCTCGACATCCTGCGCCGCGCGGGTATCGAAGCGCTCTGTGCCAGTCTGGACGGGCAGGCCGTTCGCGGCAGTCGCGGCACGCTGCTGCTCCCCGATCTTTCGCTGGACGATGCGCTCAAACGCGATTTTGATATGGTGGTGCTGCCCGGCGGCCAGCCCGGCACCCGCAACCTCAAGGCCGATGCGCGCATCATCAAGCTGGTGCAAGACATGGCAGGGCAAGACCGTTATGTCTGCGCCATCTGCGCCGCACCTGCCATATTGGCGCAGGCGGGGTTGCTCGACGGCAAGCGTGCCACCAGTTTTCCCGGCTCGCTGGATGCCTTCCCCAACGTGTCGTTCCAGCCGCAAGCCGTGGTCGAAGACGGCAAATTCATTACCTCGCGCGGGCCCGGCACTGCCATGGATTTCGCGCTGTTGCTGGTTGAACGGCTGGCGGGCAAAGCCAAACGGGATGAAGTCGAGGCCGGGCTGGTGCGTTAATTTGCAAAGAACACAACAATACGGGCTGCCGGATCAATGAGTTAGCGTTTGGTTGGCAAAACGCTTCCCAACCCGGAAATTTTTGGTTAGGATGCCGCCCATTCCTGTTGTACTTCCAAGCGGCATCAGACCGCACAAAATCCTAATATTTAAAACAAAGCGAGAAACAAAACATGAGCGAACACATCCGTTATGTCACCGATGCCACTTTTACTGCCGAAGTTTTGCAATCACCGCTGCCCGTATTGGTTGACTACTGGGCGGAATGGTGCGGCCCCTGCCGCATGATCGCCCCCATACTGGATGAAGTGTCCAAGGAATACGCGGGTCGCCTGAATGTTGCCAAACTGAATGTCGATGAGAACCAGCAGACACCGCAAAAATACGGCGTGCGCGGCATCCCGACATTGATGCTGTTCAAAAACGGCAACATCGAAGCCACCAAAGTCGGCGCGTTGTCCAAGTCGCAACTCACCGCTTTCATTGACAGCCATATCTGAACCCATTAATCTCCCGCCCGCACCTGCACTGTTTCGTCTTCGTCCTGAAACTCACCAAAATAAAATAAGTTAAAGACATACACGGCAGTTTGGCGCGGGATTTCCCGCAACAACCCCCCGATAAAAATCTGTCCCACTCCCCCGGCAATTCTCCATAACCTCGCGCAACCGCGCCCCATCAAAAAATGCATTTATCCGACCTAAAGATCAAACACATCACAGAACTGGTGGAAATGGCCACCACCAACCAGATCGACAACGCCAACCGCATGCGCAAGCAGGACTTGATCTTCGCTCTGCTCAAGAATCAGGCAAAAAAAGGCGAGAGCATTTTCGGTGAGGGCACATTGGAGGTGCTACCGGACGGCTTCGGTTTCCTGCGTTCACCCGACACCTCCTACTTGGCTGGGCCCGACGACATCTACGTCAGCCCCAGCCAGGTGCGCCGTTTTAATCTGCACACCGGCGATTCGATCGAGGGCGAGATCCGCACGCCGAAAGAAGGCGAGCGCTATGTGGCGCTGGTGAAGGTCGATAAGGTCAACGGCGAACCGCCCGAGAATGCCAAGAACAAGATTCTGTTTGAAAACCTGACACCGCTGTTTCCCACCGTCCACATGACGCTGGAGCGTGACATCCGCGCCGAGGAAAACATCACCGGACGCATCATCGACATCGTCGCGCCCATCGGCAAAGGCCAGCGCGGCTTGCTGGTCGCCTCGCCCAAGTCCGGCAAAACCGTCATGCTGCAACACATCGCCCACTCCATTTCGGCCAACAATCCCGACGCGATCCTGATCGTATTGTTGATTGACGAGCGTCCCGAGGAAGTGACCGAGATGAGCCGCACCGTGCGCGGCGAAGTGGTTGCCTCCACCTTCGACGAACCGGCCACGCGTCACGTCCAGGTCGCCGAAATGGTGCTGGAAAAGGCCAAGCGATTGGTTGAGCACAAAAAAGACGTGGTCATTCTGCTCGACTCGATCACCCGTCTGGCGCGCGCTTACAACACTGTCATCCCCTCTTCCGGCAAGGTACTGACCGGCGGTGTGGATGCCAACGCCCTGCAACGCCCCAAGCGCTTCTTCGGCGCGGCGCGCAACATCGAGGAAGGCGGCTCGCTCACTATCATCGCCACCGCGCTGGTGGATACCGGCAGCCGCATGGATGACGTGATCTACGAAGAATTCAAGGGAACCGGCAATATGGAAATCCATCTGGATAGACGTATGGCCGAAAAGCGCATCTACCCGGCGATCAACGTCAACCGTTCCGGCACGCGCAAGGAAGAATTGCTCATCAAGCAGGATCTGCTGCAACGCATCTGGCTGCTGCGCAAGCTGCTGTATCCGATGGATGAATTGGAAGCAATGGAGTTTCTGTTGGACAAGGTCAAGGCGACCAAGAACAACGCCGAGTTCTTCGACTCGATGCGCCGCTAAAAAGGGTTTGTCGAATCGAAGTGTTTATGTATAATGCGCGGCTCTGAAAATCACTGATTTCAGTGAGGCTAACCTTCAGGTTATGCCGCAACTAAAAACCGCATCCAGCGAGGTCGTTATGTACGCAGTAATCAAAACCGGTGGCAAGCAATATCGCGTTGTCGAAGGTGAAACACTCAAGATCGAATCCATTGACGGCGACGTTGGCGGCGCGATTGTATTGGACAAAGTGCTGATGGTTGGCAATGGCGACACGGTCTCCGTTGGCAAGCCTCTGCTGAGCGGCGCTACCGTCAAGGCGACTATCATCGCCAACGGTCGCCACGACAAAGTGACCATCTTCAAGATGCGTCGTCGTAAGCACTACCAGAAGCATCAGGGACATCGTCAAAACTTTACTGAGATCCGCATCGACGGCATCTCGGCTTAATTCCGAAGGAGCTAGAACATGGCATCGAAAAAAGGCGGGGGCAGTACCAGTAACGGCCGCGACTCACACTCGAAACGACTGGGTGTCAAGAGTTACGGCGGCGAACTCATCAGCGCGGGCAGCATCATCGTGCGCCAACGCGGCACGCAAGTTCACGCGGGCGACAACGTCGGCATGGGTAAAGATCACACCCTGTTCGCCAAGATCACCGGCAAGGTGGTGTTTGCGGTCAAGGGCGCAATGAATCGCAAGACGGTTAGCATCGTCGCAGCTTAAATCGCGCAAGCGGTTAAAATGAGCCCTATCGCAAGGTAGGGCTTTTTTATTTTCCGGTCAGGCCATTATGAAGTTTATTGACGAATCAAAAATTGAAGTCATTGCAGGCAACGGCGGTAACGGCGCGGCCAGCTTTCGTCACGAAAAATATATTGAAAAGGGTGGGCCGGATGGCGGCGACGGCGGGCGCGGCGGCAGTGTGATCGCCGTGGCTGACCGCAATATCAACACGCTGGTAGATTTTCGTTTCGCGCGCATGCACCGCGCCAAGAACGGCGAATCCGGGCGCGGCGCGGACTGTTACGGCAAGGGCGCGGACGATGTCATTTTGCGCATGCCGGTGGGCACAGTCATCACCGACATCAACAGCGGGCAAATCATCGCCGACCTTACCCATGACGGCGAAAAGATTCAACTCGCCAAGGGCGGCTTGGGCGGCTTGGGCAATCTGCATTTCAAATCCAGCACCAACCGCACGCCGCGCCAATGCACACCGGGCGAAGAAGGCGAACGCCGCGAATTGCAATTGGAATTAAAAGTGCTGGCCGATGTCGGCCTGCTGGGCATGCCCAACGCGGGCAAATCTACCTTCATCCGCGCGGTGTCAGCCGCGCGCCCCAAGGTGGCCGATTACCCGTTCACCACGCTGCACCCAAATCTGGGCGTGGTGCGCGTTTCGGAAGAGAAGAGTTTCGTCATCGCCGACATTCCAGGTTTGATCGAAGGGGCAGCGGAAGGTGCCGGACTGGGCCACCAATTCCTGCGCCATCTGGCGCGCACCCGTTTGTTGCTGCATATCGTGGATCTCGCGCCGATGTATGAGGGAGTCGATCCAGTGCATGAAGCGCACGCCATCCTGAACGAGTTGAAAAAATACGACGAGAGTTTGTACAACAAACCGCGCTGGCTGGTGCTGAACAAACTGGACTTGCTGCAAGACCGCGAAGAAAAAGTCGCCGCCTTCCTAAAAGCATTCGGCGACAACACGCGCTACTTCACCATCTCCGCCATCAACGGCGAGGGTTGCAAAGAGTTGACCTACGCCATCATGGAGCACATCAACCAGGTTGCCGCACAAGAGCAGGATGCCATTGCCGAAAGCGCGCAAGAAACCGGAATAGAAATTTACGACCCGACAGCATGAACACCGTTTTAACCCAATCCAAACGCATTGTTGTCAAAGTCGGCAGCAGCCTGGTCACCAACCAAGGCACAGGCTTGGATAAAGCCGCCCTCGGCAATTGGGCGCAACAGATCGCCACCCTGCGCGCGCAGGGCTGCGAAGTGGTGCTGGTGTCTTCCGGCGCGATCGCCGAGGGTATGCAGCGCTTGGGCTGGAAACAACGTCCCAGCGCCGTGCATGAACTACAGGCTGCCGCTGCCGTCGGGCAGATGGGGCTGGTACAGGTGTATGAAAGCTGCTTCCGCGAACACGCGATTCATGCGGCGCAAGTGTTGCTGACCCACGCAGACCTCGTCGACCGCGAACGTTATCTCAACGCACGCTCCACGCTGCGCACCCTGCTCAGCCTCGGTGTCATCCCCATCATCAACGAGAACGACACGGTGGTTACCGACGAAATCAAATTCGGCGATAACGACACTTTGGGCGCGCTGGTCGCCAATCTGGTTGAAGCCGATGCCTTCGTCATCCTCACCGATCAGCCCGGCCTATACACTGCCGACCCGCGCAAAGACCCCAGCGCCACACTTATCAGCCAAGCGCAAGCGGGCGATGCCAATCTGGAAATGATGGCAGGCGGCGCAGGCAGCCACATCGGACGCGGCGGCATGCTTACCAAAGTGCTCGCCGCCAAACGCGCCGCACGCAGCGGCGCGCACACCGTCATCGCCTCCGGCCACGAACGCGACGTATTGCCGCGCCTGTTGCAAGGCGAATCCATAGGCACGCTGCTGACCGCCCCCGCGACAGCACTGGACGCGCGCAAACAATGGCTGGCCGACCACCTACAAGTCAGCGGCAAAGTCACGCTGGACGCGGGCGCAGTGCGCGTGTTGCGCCACGACGGCAAAAGCCTGCTGCCCATCGGCGTGACCCAGATCAGCGGCGAATTCCAGCGCGGCGCAGTGGTGGCCGTACTCGACAACGAAGGCCGCGACATCGCGCGCGGTCTGGTCAACTACAACGCCGACGAAGCGCGCCGCATCGCGGGCAAAGCCAGCGGCGAAATCGAAAGCCTTCTCGGGTATGTGGACGAGCCGGAGTTGATTCATAGAGACAACTTAGTATTGCTGTAAAACAACAATACTAAGTTGCGGTGCAGGCTAACTTGCGCAGCAAGTTAAACCGCGTAGCGGTGTCCGGAACCACAACTTGGTTTTGTTGTAACACAGCACATCGCCGCAAGCCCCTAGATTCGGGCATCTCCATCAAGTGCATCATGCAGATCGCCTATTGGCGGGCATCTTCACGCGGTTTGCAATTTACCTCCACTTTCGGGTGATTGTATTCGTCCGCTCTACACGGCAGGATGCGACATCCCGCAACCATCCCATTTAACCAACCATGATTGAATACATCTTCTTCGAAGCCACCCTGCGCGACAAATTCGTGGCTTACGCCGAGCAACGCAGCGTGCCCTGCACCGCCACCGACGACAATATGGGCTTGGTGGTCGCCATCCCTGAAGACTTGGATGAAGCGTTGGCGGACGAGCTGGAAGCGTATTACGACACGCTGGAAGACGAACAGGAAGAACTCAGCCGGGAAGATGGCGATTTAAAACGGCTTGCCGGGTTTCGCTTCAATCTGCCGGATGGACAGTCGCGCATGTTGCCGTTACAGACCGACATGGCGAACCGCTTGATGGCCAATTTCACACTGGCGGAGATTCAAAGCTTGTTCGATGCAGTGGCGTATTGCACGCTGAACCCGAACGATGAACATCTGTGCCACATTCTCGCCGAGCAACAGGATCACAGTAAATAAAAAACCCGCCATACCGGCAATAGCCGATGTGGCGGATTTTTAGAAGCGTAGGGTGGATAAGCGCAGCGCATCCACCAATTGTTTGCTTGGCCGGAGAAACGGTGGATGCGCGTTGCTTATCCACCCTACGGCTGGGTGTGACGGTTCGGTGTTTGGGGTTTGCGGTTTGAGAACGGTTCACGGTTTGTGGTTTGCGGTTTGG
>JAGVNQ010000243.1 GCA_020053195.1 Sideroxydans sp. | reverse complement strand
GTGATGTTGCGTATGGATTCATCTAACCCGGCCATTTCGGCGATACCGCCCGCGTTGTCGGTAATCGGCCCGTAAGCGTCGAGCGCCACGATGATGCCTGCCATGGACAGCATGGAAGTGGCGGCGATGGCGATGGTGTACAAACCGCCGTGTTCTCCGCCGAGTGCATAAGCGGCATAAATCGCCAGACATACTGCCAGCACCGGTGCTGCTGTGGATTTCATGGAAACGCCCAAACCGGCGATCACGTTGGTGCCGTGGCCGGTGGTGGATGCTTGCGCGATATGGCGTACCGGGCTGAACTCGGTTGCGGTGTAATACTCGGTGATCCACACCATCGCTGCGGTCAATGCGAGACCGATCAGGGAAGCCAGGTACAGACTCATTGACGATACCAGCGTGCCGTTGATCATCACGCCATCGCCGAGCACCCAGGTGGTCACCGGATAGAACGCGACGAGCGCCAGTACTGCGGAAACTGCCAGGCCGCGATACAGGGCGTTCATGATCTTGCCGCCTTCGCGCACATTGACGAAGAAGGTGCCAACAATCGAGGCAATAATGGAAACGCCGCCCAGAACCAAGGGATAAATCACCGCATTGGGCGAGTCGCCCGAGATCATCAGGCCGCCCAGTACCATGGTGGCGATGATGGTGACCGCGTATGTCTCGAACAAGTCGGCTGCCATGCCTGCGCAGTCGCCCACGTTGTCGCCCACATTGTCGGCGATCACCGCCGGATTGCGCGGGTCATCTTCCGGGATGCCGGCTTCTACTTTGCCGACCAGGTCGGCACCCACGTCAGCGCCTTTGGTGAAAATGCCGCCGCCCAGACGGGCGAAGATGGAAATCAGCGAACCGCCGAAGCCCAAGCCCACCAAAGCGTGCGTGGCCTGTGTTGTAGTTTCGCCCATGCTGGTGAGGATAAGGTAATAACCTGCCACGCCGAGCAGGCCGAGACCGACCACCAGCATGCCGGTGATCGCGCCGCCCTTGAACGCGACGTTCAAGGCTGCATTAAGACCTTGCTTGGCGGCTTCTGCGGTGCGCACGTTGGCGCGTACCGACACGTTCATGCCGATGTAACCGGTCAGACCGGAGAGCAGCGCACCGATGGCGAAGCCGATGGCTGTCTGCCAACCCAGTGCGATGAAGATTGCGACGAACAGGGCAGCGCCGACCCAGGCGATGGCGGTATATTGGCGGTTCAGATAGGCGGATGCGCCTTCCTGAATGGCGGCGGCGATGCTTTGCATCTTCTCGCTGCCGGTTGATAACCCCAATATCCACTTACTCGAAATTACGCCATACAGTATTGCTGCAATCGCACATAAAAGTGCAAACACCAAGCCACCTGCCATGTTCTTCTCCTCAAGTAAAAACCGCCCCTTGCGGAGCGGTATGTTTTAAAAAAATATATTAAATCTTGAACTCCTCCAGCTTCTTTGCTACGGCTACATTTTTCAGTTGCACATATTGCGGCAGACCATCTTTGAACGGCGGATAGTCTTCACCCTTGATAAGCGGTGCGAGGTAAGCTCGGCATTTGGCAGTGATGCCGAAGCCGTCAGCTGTAATGAAATTACGCGGCATGAATTTCTCCACGTTGGCGACCTTGGACAGCGGCGCAACGCCGACTTTCCATTTGTACGGCTTGTCGGACAAGCGCTGCACGGTGGGCATCACCGCGTTCTGGCCTTTGAGTGCCAGATCAACGGCAGCTTTGCCTAACGCATAAGCTTGTTCGACATCGGTTTTGGAAGCGATGTGGCGCGCGGCGCGTTGCAGATAATCGGCTACCGCCCAATGGAATTTATAGCCCAACGCTTCCTTTACCATATTGGCGACCACCGGTGCAGCACCGCCCAACTGGGCATGGCCGAAGGCATCGCGCGTGCCCTGTTCGGCGAGAAACTTGCCGTCGGGATGGTGGCAACCTTCCGACACCACCACGCTGCAATAGCCGTGTTTCTTGACCATCGCATCCACTTTGGCGAGGAATTTTTTCTGGTCGAATTCGATTTCCGGGAACAGGATAACCACCGGAATGCCTTGCTCTTCCACCAGGCCGCCCGCAGCGGCGATCCAGCCCGCGTGCCGTCCCATGACTTCCAGCACGAACACTTTGGTCGAAGTTTTGGCCATGGAGCGCACGTCGAAACTGGCTTCCAGCAACGAGACCGCAACGTATTTGGCGACAGAGCCGAAACCGGGGCAACAATCGGTGATCGGCAAATCGTTATCCACCGTCTTCGGCACATGGATGGCCTGTACCGGATAGCCCATTTTTTCCGACAACTGCGAAACTTTGTAGCAGGTATCGGCGGAATCGCCGCCGCCGTTGTAGAAGAAATAGCCGATGTTGTGCGCTTTGAACACCTCGATCAGGCGCGCATATTCGCGCTGGTTATGATCCAGCGATTTGAGTTTGAAGCGGCAGGAACCGAATGCGCCGGATGGCGTGTGGCGCAGCGAAGCGATGGCTTTGGCGGATTCTTTGGAGGTGTCGATCAGGTCTTCGGTGAGTGCGCCAATGATGCCGTTGCGCCCCGCATAAACTTTACCGATTTTGTCTTTGTGTTTGCGCGCGGTCTCGATGACCCCGCAGGCTGAAGCATTGATGACGGCGGTGACACCGCCGGATTGAGCATAAAACGCGTTCTTTTTCACCATTCCTGCACTCCCGTCAGCGATTGTATTGATGTGATACACCCGATACTTTAAGCCTTATAGGCCGATATTACCCTTTTTGAGGAGGGTGGTGTATCACCCTTATTGCGAGGTGGCATTACCCCGTTGGCGGGATGGTATCACCCGAATGGTGGGTGCGCTTCAAGAGATGATAAGATGCGAAAAATGAAGATGCACTGTCGGCCTGCGGCGGACTCAAGTAGAATGCGCGGACGAGGGCGGAAAAAGCTTTAGAACAAATACAATAGCAACACTCTATCAACAGGGGACAATCAAATGGCTATAGAACTTTTCAACAACGGCAAGCACCAGTGTTTGATGTTTAATGATCTGGTGGACGATTCCATGGGCGATGCGGTCCAGGCGAACCAGTTCCTGATTGTGGACAACGGCAACGGTGCGCTGCTCGATCCGGGCGGCAACATGACCTACAACGGCTTGCTGATGGAAATGCATAACTATTTCCCGCCGAAAAGGCTGGCCTACATTCTGGCTTCCCACGCTGACCCCGACATTATCGCTTCCGTCAACAAGTGGATGATTCACTCCGATTGCAAAGTGATGATTTCCAAACTGTGGACGCGCTTCGTGCCGCACTTTTGCAGTATCGGCAATTCGGCGGGCCGGGTGGATGGTATTCCCGATGAAGGCATGAATTTGCCGTTGGGGCAAACCGTGGTCAAGGCGATTCCCGCGCACTTCATGCACTCGGAAGGTTGCTTCCAGTTCTATGACCCGGTGAGCAAGATTTTGTTTTCCGGCGACATGGGCGTTTCCCTCGTGCCGCACGAGGCCATCGAAACTCCTGTTGAAGATTTCAAGTCGCATATCCAGTTCATGGAAGGTTTCCACAGGCGTTACATGATCTCGAACAAGGTATGCCGTTACTGGGTCAACATGGTGCGCACCATGGACGTGGAAATGCTTGTGCCGCAACACGGACGTATTTTCAGGGGCAAGAAAATGGTGAACGAATTCCTGAACTGGATCGAGACATTGCCTTGCGGCGTTGATCTCATGACGCAGGAAAATTACAAAGTTCCCAACTGATATCAAGCCGCCACAAAAAAAGCCACGCCGGAATTTCCGGCGTGGCTTTTGTTTTTGGTCTGGCCGCCAGAAAATTACAACACGGCCACTCCGGCGGCGGCGACTTGACCATCCTGCACCGAGCGCACACCGCTGACTCCCAGTGCGCCGATGACGACATCATCGCGCACCAGCGGTACGCCACCCTCCGCTGGAATCACGCCGGGCAGTGCCAGATGAATCAGCCTGCCGCTTAACACCGCATCTTCCGAGGCTTTGGTGGGGCGCTGGAAAGCCACCGCCGAATGTGCTTTGGCGATGGCCGTATCCACGCTGCCGAACTGCGTTTCGTGGCTGCGTTGCAAATACATCAAGTGCCCGCCGTCATCCACTACTGCAATGACCACACGCCATCCGTTCTTGATTGCTTCAGCTTCCGCAGCGGCGGCAATACGCTTGGCATCATCCAAGGTCAGGATGGGTTTGCTCGCCATGTTCACGCTCCCAGCGCGCGGAAGACCTGGTCGCGGATATTTTCCACGTTGCCGACACCGGGCACATGCACGACTTTGGGGGCTTTGGGTTCGCCGGATGTCGCCCATGCGGTGTAATACTGCACCAGCGGTTTGGTTTGTTCGTGATACACGTTGAGGCGCTTGATCACGGTTTCCTCGGCATCATCCGGGCGCTGTACCAGGTCTTCGCCGGTTACATCGTCTTTGCCTGTCACTTTGGGCGGATTGAAAATGACATGGTAAGTGCGACCCGAAGCCAGGTGCGCGCGGCGACCGCTCATGCGCTTGATGATCTCATCGTCTTTCACGTCAATTTCCACCACGTAGTCGATCTCGACTCCGGCATCTTTCATGGCTTGCGCCTGCGGGATGGTGCGCGGGAAACCGTCGAACAAAAAGCCGTTGGCGCAATCCGCTTCCTTGATGCGTTCCTTCACCAGATTGATGATGATCTCGTCGGAAATCAGCCCGCCCGCATCCATCACTTGTTTTGCCGCAATACCCAAAGGAGTTCCCGCTTTCACGGCGGCGCGTAACATGTCGCCGGTGGAAATTTGCGGGATGCTGAATTTTTCCTTGATGAATGTAGCTTGTGTTCCTTTGCCTGCGCCGGGTGCGCCTAACAGAATCAACTTCATGGTGTTCGCTCCTTGGTTAGTGATGAATGCTTCGTTGAAAAATACTCCGTGCGACTAATAAATCCTGTTCGGTATCCACCCCGGAAGGCGGGGCTTGCTCGGTGATGCTCACGCCGATTTTGTAGCCGTGATACAGCGCGCGCAATTGCTCCAGCGCTTCGATTTGTTCGAGCGGGGCTACGGACAATTTGCCGAATGCGTGCAGAAATTCGGCGCGATAGGCGTAAATGCCGATGTGGCGCAACACGCCAACATCGGCGGGCAAGGGCTGGTTTTTTGCATAAGCATCGCGCGGCCAAGGAATCGGCGCGCGGCTGAAATACAGCGCGTTGCCGTTTTTATCCAGCACCGCTTTGACGATGTTCGGATTGCGCATGGACGCTTCGTCGTGAATGGGATGGCAAGCGGTGGCGATGGCGCACTCGGGGTGGTCGTATAAATGTTGCGCCACGGCGCGGATCAGCGCGGGAGGAATCAGCGGCTCGTCGCCCTGCACATTGACCACAATGGTGTCGTCCGCCCAGCTTTGCTGTGCGGCCACTTCGGCGATGCGATCTGTGCCGCTGCTGTGATCGGTGCGCGTCATACACGCCTCAAATCCATGTTGTTGCGCTGCATCAATGATGGGCTGATGATCGGTGGCGATGAAAATTTGTTGCGCGCCGCTTTGCGCGGCTTGTTCCGCCACGCGAATCACCATCGGCTTGCCGTCAATATCCAGCAGCGGTTTGCCGGGTAAACGGGTCGAGGCGAAGCGGGCGGGGATGACGACTTTGAAGGCAAGCATTAGTTATAAATTCGCGTAGCGATTCGTTCGCTTCCTCGCCCGCTTGCGGGAGAGGATTGCACCCGCAAGGGGTAGGCCGTGGTTGTACGGGGCTGAAGCCCCAACAACGCACGCACAGGAGAGGGGATGGTCATGGCATATCTCATCGTATTTGCCATGACCATCAGAGCTTGGCCACTTCCTCGGCAGACATTGCGCGCGCTTCGTCGGCCAGCATCACCGGAATGTCGTCTTTGATGGGGTAGGCCAGGCGGTCGGCTTTGCAGATCAGTTCCTGTTCGGCCTTGCGGTAGATCAGCGGCGATTTGCACAGCGGGCAAACCAGTATATCGAGCAGTTTGGCATCCATTATGGTGAGACCTTTTTGATGATGAGTTGAGCGAGAGCCGGGTTGACTTCTGCATCCACACGTAACACCCAATGCTGCTCAGTGGCGAACGGGGCGCATTTTACCGCATCTTTTTCCGTCATTAGTATCACATCCGTCCCGCTGAAGGATAACTCTGACGGGGTATATTGGTGGTGATCGGGGAAAGCGTGTGCGGTGCAGTGCAGGCCGAGTTGTTGCAGGTAATCGAAGAAACGCTGCGGGTGACCGATGCCAGCGATGGCGTGCAATGGTTGTCCGGCAAAATCACTGGCCGTGCGGATCACCTCCGGGTTGAGCAGGTTGAAGAAGTGTGTGCCTTCCAGCGCCATGGCAAATTCATCCCCTTGCGCCGCGCCGCCATTCACCACCACCGCATCCGCTTGGCGCAAACGCGACACCGGTTCGCGCAAGGGGCCTGCGGGCAGCAACAGCCCGTTGCCGAAACGCCGCGCACCGTCCACCACCACAATTTCCATATCGCGTTGCAAGCGGTAATGCTGCAAACCGTCATCGCTCAGAATGATGTCGCATTCCGGGTGGGCTTGTAACAAAGCCAACGCCACGGCGGGGCGGTCACGCCCAATCCACACCGGGCACAGCCTGCGCTGCGTCATCAACAGCGGTTCGTCGCCAACTTCGTCCGCACTGTCGCGGAGGGAAACTTCGCGTGCCGCCTGTGAATGTTTTTTCGATTTTCGGTAACCGCGACTGATGATGCCAGGATGCCAGCCCGCGTCCAGCAACTGCTGTGCAAGCCATAGCGTAAGCGGCGTTTTGCCCGTGCCACCCACGCTGATGTTGCCTACGATCACCACCGGAACGGGCAGTTTCACCGCAGCCAACACACCGCAACAAAACAATTGGCGGCGCAATGTGACGAGCGTGCGAAAGATCAGGCTGAGCGGGTAGAGCAGCAGATGCAGCGGCGTGAGGCGATACCAGTGCTGTTGCAGCCGCTGCATGATGGGCAGTTACTTGGTTTGATTCTGGGTGGTGAAGGTGATGCGCCCGTATCCGGCGATACGCGCCGATTCCATGATGTTGATAACCGACTGGTGCAACGCCTTGGCATCGGCGTTGATGACGATGGTGGGGTCGGTCTGGTCTCCTGCGGCCTTGCGCAGCAGTTGGGCGAAGTCGTTCACGTCCTTGAATGCGGCGGGTGCGCCATTCACCGCGAATTGCTCCGAGGCGTTCACCGCCACCATGATGGGTTTGCTGGTCGGCACTTTGCTCTCTTCGCCGGCGGCCTGCGGCAGGTTGATCTGCAACTCGGAAAATTTTCCGTAACTGGTGGTGACCATCAAAAAGATCAGCACCACCAGCAGCACGTCTATCATCGGAATCAAGTTGATTTCCGGTTCTTCACGGTTGCGTCCGCGCTGGAAGTTCATTTGCTGCGATCCCCGTGAACCACCTCAACCAGTTTGACCGCTTGCTGTTCTATTTCGATGGTGAACGAATCCACCGAGGCGCGGAAATGGCGGTAGGCGATCATGCTGGGAACGGCCACGATGAGACCGAACGCGGTGTTGTACAGCGCCACCGAAATACCGTGCGCCAACTCGGCCGGAGCCGCGCCGCCCGCGTTCTGTGCGCCGAAAATTTCGATCATGCCGACCACCGTGCCGAACAGACCCAGCAGCGGACTGATCGAAGCGATCGTGCCCAGCGTGGTGAGAAAACGTTCCATGTCATGCGAGGCGACGCGTCCGGCTTCCTCGATGGATTCTTTCATGACGGTCGGATGGCTTTTTATATTTTTCAAACCGGCGGCAAACACTTTGCCCAGCGGCGAACCGGCGCTCAGTTTGTTGAGCATCGTCGCGCTAACGCCGCTTTGCTTGAGTTCCGCCACCACTTCGTGCAACAGCTTGGGTGGAACAATATTACTGCGGCGCAGAAAAATGAAACGCTCGGTAATGAGCGTGACGGCGACCAGCGATGCGATGATAAGTAACCAGATAGGCCAACCGGCGGCTTCGATGAGAGTGAACACGCTTGCGTCTCCAATGAAAATTGCTGAAATTCCAAGGCGCGAACTGTATCGTGTTCAACCCACCTTGGGCAAGACAACTTGAACGTGTTTAGCTAAGTTGGCGTTGCGTAAAGGAAAAATTTCTTATGCACAAAAGCTGTGGATAACTTTGTGGACGGATGACCTGAATACCCAGCGCAAGGCCGATTCTGGTGGGCTTTCCGGCTATATGCTCAAAAAATATACTTCGCAAAACCCCAATAAAAACAATGCGATGCCGTAAGTTCATGTTTTTGCTAGCGGGGTATAGCTCGAAGAGTCGCATGGTTGCTGGGGGTTGTGGGTAATAAGCGTTTGTCAATATGCCGTTTCAACTATTTTTGCATTACCTAAAAACCATTGTCTGCTCATGGCCTTAGCGAAAATGGGTTGACCGGATTCGAC
>JAGVNQ010000240.1 GCA_020053195.1 Sideroxydans sp. | reverse complement strand
CCTTCACCGCCGCATCCATCACGATGGGCGTACCCCATTCGAGCGGCAAGTCACGCACACCTAAAGACCGGCACACTTGAAGACGTGAAGGCCATCGCCGGTTATGTGTGTGCGATGGGTAGCAAAGAGTGGATCATGGCATTCATCATCAACCATCCCTACGCCAAGGCAGGCAAGCTTCGCAGGTTGCGTTGAATGAGTGTGAGCAAGGCAAGAAGGCTACAGTCCCCGCCATGCGGGCTTGGGAACAGCAGCAAATACACCGAATCTATGCCCGCCCCCGAGGTTTTTTATAGTTGTTCTTCGGAAGAGGCATACCGCCCGATATACAAGGAAGCGATGTAACCCAATCATCAAACTCTTGATCCCGATCAAAGCTGCTGATTGAAATCCTTACGAGGATTTCTTGTGGATATATTCTCGGATAGTCATACAGAATTTTTCGTTGCTTTCCTGAAAGGAGATCAATCCCACGATCATATCTGGTGAAATAGTATGAATATGAATGAATATCTGCGCGGGAGATAAATTTTGTTCCATGAAGCGTAGTGACTTCAATAGCGTCAGGCAACAAAGTTACTTTGTAGCCGATAGACTTGATAATGACGAAATAGGGAACCACTATACTTCCGACTATCAAGGCGATCATTCCAAACAAATTGATGCCTGTCTGATGCAGACTGTACAACGCAGGAGGTACTATCAGCGCAATTGCGTTTATGACTAGGAAAAAGAAACACGTAAATGCACACAAGAAAAGCGTGTCTCCATTAGGCTTATATGTTCTAGGGTAGTTTTTCCGTTTCAGAGAAAACTGCCTTTTGGAAATCTTCATCGCGCCCGCCACTCGCGTATCACGCCGTGTTTCGCCCAAGAATCTTTCACAAGCCCATGTCTTTCCACATCCCATCCACCTTGGCCTTCACCGCCGCATCCATCACGATGGGCGTACCCCATTCGCGCTGCGTTTCGCCCGGCCATTTGTTGGTCGCATCCAGTCCCATTTTTCCACCCAGACCGCTCACAGGCGAGGCGAAGTCGAGATAATCAATCGGCGTGTTTTCCACCAGCAGCGTATCGCGCACCGGATCCATGCGCGTGGTGATTGCCCACATCACTTCTTTCCAATCGCGCACGGCTATGTCGTCATCCACCACGATGATGAACTTGGTGTACATGAACTGGCGCAGAAAACTCCAGATGCCGAACATCACGCGCTTGGCGTGTCCTGCGTATTGTTTTTTAATACTCACCACCGCCATGCGATACGAGCACCCTTCCGGCGGCAGGTAAAAATCGGCGATCTCAGGGAATTGTTTCTGCAGCAGCGGCACGAACACTTCGTTCAGCGCCACGCCCAGCATGGCCGGTTCGTCGGGCGGTTTGCCGGTGTAGGTAGAGTGGTAGATCGGGTTGGAGCGCATGGTGATGCGTTCGATGGTAAACACCGGAAATTTATCCTGCTCGTTGTAGTAACCGGTGTGGTCGCCATACGGCCCTTCCAGCGCGGTTTCATTCGGATGAATCACGCCTTCCAACACGATCTCGCTTGACGCGGGAACTTGTAAATCGCTGCCGATACATTTCACCAATTCGGTTTTGCTGCCGCGCAACAATCCGGCGAATTGGTATTCTGAAAGTGAATCCGGCACGGGAGTGACTGCCCCCAGAATGGTCGCCGGATCAGCACCGATTACCACCGCGATGGGAAACGGTTGTCCCGGATTTTTTTCGCAGTGGTCGCGGAAGTCCAGCGCGCCGCCGCGATGCGCCAGCCAGCGCATGATGACTTTGTTTGGCGCAATGACTTGCTGGCGATAGATGCCCAGATTCTGCCGCGCCTTGTTCGGCCCGCGCGTCACTACCAAACCCCAGGTAATCAGCGGCGCGACATCGCCCGGCCAGCAATGCTGAATCGGCAATTTGCTCAGATCAACATCACTGCCTTCCCACACAATTTCCTGACACGGCGCGGACGACAACACCTTGGGCGACATGGTGAGAACCTGCTTTAGTATCGGCCATTTGTCCCACGCATCTTTCAACCCCTTGGGTGGCTCCGGCTCTTTCAGATAGGCCAGCAGCTTGCCCACTTCACGCAACGCGCTGACATCCTCCTCGCCCATGCCCAGCGCCACACGGCGCGGCGTGCCAAACAAGTTGGCCAGCACCGGCATGTTGTGTCCGACCACGTTCTCGAACAGCAGCGCTGGCCCTTGCGCGCGCAGCACGCGGTCGCAGATTTCGGTCATCTCCAGATGCGTGGAGACAGGCGCAGTCACGCGTTTGAGTTCGCCGATCTTTTCCAGTTGTGCGATGAAGTCGCGCAGGTCTTTATATTTCATTTGAACATACCCCAAAAATCAAAAACCTTTTGTCCGCAGATTACACAGATTACTGAGATTAAACCGGGGTGAAATCTAGGTTAATCGGCGTAATCTGCGGACAAAAAAAGGTTTTAATAAAACTTCGCCTCGCCCGCAGGCCGTGTTTTGAAGCGCTTGTGCAACCAAAAATATTGCTCCGGCATTTCGCGCGCGCGGTCTTCGATGAAGGCATTCACGCGGCGCGTATCAATGATGTTGTCTCCGCTGGGAAAGTTTTCCCACGCCGGATAAAACGTCAGCACATATCCCTCGCCACCGGGCAACACGCGCGTGATGCTGGGCACGACTTTCGCGCCAGTCATCTGCGCGATGCGCGGCACGGAAGTCATGGTGGCGGCGGGCACGCCGAAAAACGGGATGAACGCGCCGTCCTTCACACCCTGATCCTGATCCGGCGGATAGACGAACGGCATGTTATTGCGCATGCCTTTGAGGATGGCGCGCAGCCCCTGCTGGCGCGAATAAAGATGTTGCTCGCCGAAACGCGCACGCTTCTCTAGCATTAGTTTGGTCAGGTACATACTCTTCTGGTTGGAATACATACACACCGTGTTCGTGTGCTGCGTAACCCACTGTCCGCCCGCATCCATGCCGACGAAATGCGGCGTGAGCAATATGGCGGGTTTGTTTTTTATCGCCTCAAAATGCTCCACGCCCTCGACGCGAATCAAACTGTTGATGCGCGCCGCACTAGCCCACCACAAAATGCAGCGCTCCACCAAAGCGCGCGTGAACATTTTGAAATGGGCTAACAGCAATTGTTTGCGCTCTGCCTCTCCCATTTCCGGGAAACATAATTTCAGGTTGATGCTGCCTATCCTGCGTCTGTCGGCGGCAAATATATACAGCAACACGCCAAGGCCGTTGCCAATAGCCACGATGACGCGGAACGGCAAAAAATGGATCAGCCACAAAATAAATACCACCAGACGTACCAGCATCAATATTCCTTGTTCGTCTCGGGCGACAACACGCCGCGCGGGACTTTGTAACGGTTATAACTCCACAAATATTGCGCGGGATGTTGGCGTATCACCGCTTCCAGCGCAGCGTTCATTTGTTCGGAAATGGAAGATGCCGCATCGAAAGTCAGCGGCGAAAAATACAAGTCATAACCTGCGCCGCGCGGCAGGCGCTCGCAGTGGCACATCACCACCGCCGCGCCGCTGGATTCGATCAACCGTCCGACCAGCGTCATGGTGTAAGCTGGTCGCCCGAAAAATCGCACCCACTCGCCTTCGCCGTGGCCGGGCACCTGATCCGGTAACACACCGATGACTTCTTTGCGTTTGAGCGCCTTGAGCAACTGGCGCACCCCGCCCAGATCGGTCGCGGCCAATTTCATTTGTCCGCGCTCGCGCCCTTGGTGCATCAGCTTATCCAGAATTTTCTGGCGCGGCGGGCGGTACATACAAGTCATGGGTAAACGCGCGGCGATATACAAACCGATCACCTCAAAACAACCGATATGCGGGGTCAGCGCGATCACACCTTTGCCCTGCGCTTGCGCCGCCTCGAAGTGTTGCCAGCCGTGACATTGTTTGACGCTGGCAACCACTTGCGCCAGCGGTCGCCGCCACACCCACGGCAACTCCAGCACACCTTTGCCCGCTTCGCCGATATTGGCATGGCGCAATATTTTTAATTCAGCATCGGAAACTTCCAGCCCGGCACGTTGCAGATTTTCGCGCAGGCGCGCGGCATAACGCCCGGAGGATAGATAGATCACCCAGCCGAGCAACGCACCCAGCCGGTGCAGCACCGACAGCGGCAGACGTGCCAACAAATCAAACAAAACGACCATTCAGTAAGTCCATTAAATCAAAAAGGGGGATTTTGTTATACTGCGCGCCCATTTAACTACTGAAGCAACAATCGGAGAGCCATGAGCGAATACTTTTTTACATCCGAATCCGTGTCAGAGGGCCATCCTGACAAGGTCGCCGACCAGATTTCCGACGCAATCGTTGACGCGATTCTAGCGCAGGACAAACATTCACGCATTGCTGCCGAGACGCTGTGCAACACCGGACTGGTGGTATTGGCGGGCGAAATCACCACTTCAGCCAACGTTGATTACATCCAGGTTGCGCGTGACACCATCAAGCGCATCGGCTATGACAACACCGAATACGGCATCGACTACAAAGGCTGCGCGGTGCTGGTGGCTTATGACAAACAAAGCCCGGACATCGCGCAAGGCGTGAACAAAGCCTACGACGACGGTCTCGACCAAGGCGCGGGCGACCAGGGACTGATGTTCGGTTATGCCTGCACTGAAACCGATGTGCTGATGCCGCTGCCGATTTATCTGTCGCACCGTTTGGTCGAACGTCAGGCGCAACTGCGCCACGACGGACGTTTACCCTGGCTGCGCCCCGATGCCAAATCGCAAGTGACCATCAAGTATGTCGATGGCAAACCGTTCTGCATCGACACCGTGGTGCTTTCGACTCAGCACGCGCCCGACATGACGCTGGAAACCATTCGCGAAGCCGTCATCGAAGACATCATCAAGCCGGTATTGCCCAAGGAACTCATCAAGGGTGACATCAAATATCTGGTGAACCCGACCGGACGTTTTGTGGTCGGCGGCCCGCAAGGCGATTGCGGCCTGACCGGACGCAAGATCATCGTTGACACCTACGGCGGCGCAGCCCCGCACGGCGGCGGCGCGTTCTCCGGCAAAGACCCGTCCAAGGTTGACCGCTCTGCGGCTTACGCCGGACGTTATGTGGCGAAGAACATCGTCGCTGCCGGACTGGCCGAGAAGTGCCTGATCCAGATTTCCTACGCCATCGGCGTGGCACAACCCACCAGCGTGATGGTCACCACTTACGGCACGGGCAAAGTGTCCGACGAGAAAATCGCTGAACTGGTGAAGAAACATTTCGACCTGCGTCCGAAAGGCATCGTGCAGATGCTCGACCTGCTGCGGCCGATCTACCAGAAGACCGCCGCTTACGGCCACTTTGGTCGTGAAGAGCCGGAGTTCAAGTGGGAAGCAACCGACAAGGCTGCGGCATTGAAAGCAGACGCAGGACTGTAATACAAATTGTAGGAGCGAGCTTGCTCGCGAATTG
>JAGVNQ010000156.1 GCA_020053195.1 Sideroxydans sp. | reverse complement strand
CGGCGGCGCCATCGGCCTTGGGCGCGGCAGGCGCACCTCCACCGAAACCGCCGGCAATCACGCTGATGAAGTTGCGGTTCATCGCGTTGCACATGATGTAGCTCAGGATGGCACCGGAGGAGCCCACCAGTGCGCCGGTGACGATCAGCAGGTCGTTGTTCAGCATGAAGCCGGTCGCTGCGGCCGCCCAGCCGGAGTAGCTGTTGAGCATGGACACCACCACCGGCATATCCGCGCCGCCGATGGCCATCACCATGTGGATACCGAACAGCAAGGCGATGATGGTCATTACGGTCAGGCCAATCATGCCCGCGCTGATGGTTTCCGCGTGCAGGAACTGCCAACCGAAACCGATGACCACCAACAGTCCCAGCAGGTTCAGAAAATGGCGACCCGGCAGCAGCAGCGGCTTGCCGCCGATTTTGCCGGAGAGTTTGCCGAAGGCGATGATGGAGCCGGAGAAGGTCACCGCGCCGATCAGGATGCCGATATAAATCTCGACTTCGTGAATGGCTTTTTCCGCACTGTTCAATCCCATCGCGGCGGCGGGATCTATGTAGTTGGCGAAGCCAACCAGCGCTGCGGCCAGTCCAACCAGACTGTGCATCAACGCCACCAGTTCCGGCATTTGTGTCATTTGCACTTTTTTCGCGGCATACAGACCAACAGCGCCACCGATCACCATTGCCGCGATGATCCACGTCAATCCGGCTGTCGTGACGCGCGGGCCAAACACTGTGGCCAGCACGGCGATGGTCATGCCTATCATGCCGTAGAGATTACCGCGCCGCGAACTCTCTGGATGCGAAAGACCGCCCAAGCTGAGAATAAAAAGAATCGTCGCGCCGATATACGAGACTGTAGCCAAACTTGCAGACATCATGATTTATCCTTATTTGCGGAACATCGACAACATGCGTCGAGTGACGGCGAAACCGCCGAACATATTGACCGAAGTGAGCGCGATACCGAACACCGCCAACCAGCGAATCCAGCCATCCGGCCTGTCCATGCTTTCCATGAAATTGAGCGGTGGTGCGATCTGCACCAGCGCGCCGATGGCGATGATGCTGGAAATCGCGTTGGTCACGCTCATCAGCGGCGTGTGCAAGGCGGGAGTGACATTCCACACCACCATGTAGCCGATGAAACAGGCGAGCACGAACACCGTGAAGTGGCCGAGGAACGCGGCAGGAGCATATGCGCCGACCAGCAGGAACAACACGGCGGCAACACCGAAAATCGCCGCAGTCTTACCCGCCGAGGCCGGAGCACCACCGCCGCCATGACCATGCGCGGGCGCTTGTGCGGGTTTCGCTGCTGCTTTGGCCGGAGCAGCCGGAAGTTTCGGCGCAGGTGCAGGCCAGGTGACTGCACCATCCTTGATGACCGTCAGACCGCGAATTGCATCGTCTTCCATATTGACATTGATAATGCCGTCTTTGGTCTTGCACAATTCTTCGCTCAAACGGAACAAATTAGTCGCATACAAAGTGGAAGACTGTTTAGCCAAACGGCTATTCAGATCGGTGTAACCGACGATGGTCACGCCGTGTTTCACCACCACCTGACCCGGCTCGGTCAGTTCGCAGTTGCCGCCGCGCTCTGCCGCCATGTCAACAATGACACTACCCGGCTTCATGCTTTGCACCATCTCGGAGGTAATCAGCTTGGGTGCGGGTTTGCCCGGAATCAATGCGGTGGTGATGATGATGTCCACTTCCTTCGCTTGCTTGGCGTACATCTCGCGCTGTGCTTGTTGGAAGCCTTCGCTCATCACTTTGGCGTAACCGCCGCCACCGCCGCCTTCTTCTTCAAACTCGACTTTCACGAATTCGCCGCCCAGCGATTTAACCTGATCGGCCACCTCGGCACGTGTATCGTTGGCGCGCACCACAGCGCCCAAACCGGCGGCAGTACCGATGGCAGCCAGACCGGCCACGCCCGCTCCGGCGATGAAGACCTTGGCCGGAGGCACTTTGCCCGCCGCCGTGATCTGGCCGTTGAAGAAGCGGCCAAACACATTGGCGGCTTCGATCACGGCGCGGTATCCGGCGACACCGGCTTGTGAGGTCAGCGCGTCCATCTTTTGCGCGCGACTCAACATGCGCGGCAGCGCGTCGATGGCCAGCACGGTGGCCTTCTTGGCTGCCAGTTGCTGCATCAATTCGGGATTTTGTGCAGGCCAGATGAAACCGATCAAATGACCGCCTTCGCGCAGCAGCCCAACTTCCTCTGTCGTCGGTACGCTGACCTTGAACACGATGTCGGACGCAGCCCACAGCTTGGCCGCGCCCTCGATAATCTCTGCACCAGCGGCGCGATAACTATCATCACTAAAGTTTGCCGCATCCCCGGCACCGGATTCGACCGCCACTTTAAAGCCCAGCTTGATGAGCTTCTCGACGACTTCCGGCACGGTAGCAACGCGCTTTTCCCCGGCAGCTATTTCACGGGGAACTCCTATCAATAATGGCATGTAGTTTTCCGTTTCATAAAAATTTTTCTGGATTATGACTGTTGCACGTCATCAATAAATATCCGACCGCGCTCCCTGTTGCGCCCATATGTGTCCCCGCAAAAAATTCCAGCACACATAACGTTAATTCTTAACCTTGCACAATAATAATGCCCTTAACTACCGGGCGTGAATTGTTCTGCCGGGGATTATATATGAGCTTTTTTCATTTCCGCACGGCTATGTTGACACCTTAAAAAGCCGTGTTTATCGCATATTTCTTTACTAGCTCAGGCAATATTTTGCAGGCGAAAACGTCGGTCAGTGGTAAAGAAAAAATGGCCGGCAAAACACCGGCCACAAGTTTTTTCTTTTTCTTCTTCCGGACTAACGCCGTTCTCTCCTCACCTGCTTTTCACTAAGCCATAGTCGCCAGCGCTGCATTCAAAGTTGCGCTGGGGCGCATCGCGGCGGAAGTCTTGGCAAAGTCGGGGTGGTAGTAGCCGCCCATATCGACCGGTTTGCCTTGCGCTGCGATCAGCTCGCCGGTGATTTTTGCTTCGTTTTCCGTCAGCGTTTTGGCCAGCGGTGCGAACTTGGCTTGCAAGTCCTTATCCTTGGTCTGTGCGGCCAACGCTTGCGCCCAGTACATCGCCAGATAGAAATGGCTGCCACGGTTGTCGATCTCGCCGACTTTGCGCGCGGGTGAACGGTCGTTGTCGAGGATTTTGCCGTTGGCTTCGTCCAGCGCGTCGGCCAGCACTTGCGCTTTGGCGTTCTTGAAGGATTGCGCCAGATGCTCCAGCGATACGCCGAGCGCGAGGAACTCGCCCAGTGAATCCCAGCGCAGGTAGCCTTCTTCCTGGAACTGTTGCACGTGCTTCGGTGCGGAACCGCCCGCGCCGGTTTCAAACAATCCGCCTCCGCTCATCAGCGGAACGATGGAAAGCATCTTGGCGCTGGTGTTCAGTTCCAGAATCGGGAACAGGTCGGTGAGGTAATCGCGCAGCACATTGCCGGTGACGGAGATGGTGTCCAGTCCTTTGCGGGCGCGCTCCAGCGAAGCGCGGCAGGCATCAGCAGGTTCCATGATCTTGATGTCGAGGCCGCTGGTGTCGTGATCCTTCAGATACTTCTCGACCTTGGCGATGATCTGCCTGTCGTGGGCGCGGTTCTTGTCCAGCCAGAAGATGGCCGGGGTGTTGGACAGGCGCGCACGAGTGACGGCCAGCTTGACCCAATCTTGGATCGGCGCATCTTTAACTTGGCACATGCGGAAGATGTCGCCCTGCTCTACTTTCTGTTCCAGCAGTGTTTTGCCAGCGGCATCCACCACGCGAATCACGCCGTTACCGGACGCTTCAAAGGTCTTGTCGTGCGAACCGTATTCCTCGGCTTTTTGCGCCATCAGGCCGACGTTGGGCACGGAGCCCATGGTCACCGGATCGAGCGCGCCGTTCTTTTTGCAATCGTCAATTACAGCTTGGAACACGCCCGCGTAGTTGCGGTCGGGGATCATGGCCTTGGTGTCATAAGCCTTGCCGTCAGCGCCCCACATCTTGCCGCCGTCGCGGATCATCGGTGGCATGGATGCGTCGATGATCACGTCGCTGGGCACGTGCAGGTTGGTGATGCCTTTGTCGGAATTCACCATCGCCAGTTGCGGCTGTTTCTTGAAGCAGGCCTGAATGTCGGCTTCGATCTCGGCGCGCTTGGCTTCCGGCAAAGTAGCGACCTTGGCCACTACATCGCCAAAACCGTTGTTGACGTTGACGTTCAGTTCCTTGAGCGTCGCGCCGTGTTTGTCGAACACGTCCTTGAAATACACCGAGACAGCGTGGCCGAACATGATGGGATCGGATATCTTCATCATGGTGGCTTTCAGGTGCAGCGACAGCAGCACGTTCGGCTCTTTCCTGGCTTCTTCGATTTGTTCGGCGAAGAACTGGCGCAAAGCGCGAACGTTCATCGAGCAAGAGTCGATCACCTCGCCCACTTTCAGCGTGGTCTTTTCTTTCAGCACGGTGGTCTTGCCGTCTGCGCCGACGAACTCGATGCGCACCGGCCCAGCTTCGGAAACGGTGACGGAGGTTTCGCTGCCGTAGAAATCGTTGGCCGTCATGTGCGCCACGTGGGTCTTGGAATCAGCTGCCCATTTGCCCATGCGGTGCGGATGTTTGCGTGCAAAATTCTTGACCGACAACGCGGCGCGACGGTCGGAGTTGCCTTCACGCAACACCGGGTTGACGGCGCTGCCGAGCACTTTGCCGAAACGGACTTTGAGTTCTTTTTCAGCATCGGTCTGTGGATTCTCGGGGAAGTCGGGAATCTTGTAGCCTTGCGATTGCAATTCCTTGATTACCGCTTTCAGTTGCGGCACCGAGGCGCTGACGTTGGGCAGCTTGATGATGTTGGCTTCTGGCTTCAATGTCAGTTCGCCCAACCAGGTCAGATCATCATTCAGCTTCTGGCTGTCGGTCAGATTGTCCGGGAAGTTGGCGATGACGCGGCCAGCCAGAGAAATGTCGCGGGTTTCGACATCAACGCCCGCTGCCTTGGTGAAGGCTTGCACGATAGGCAGCAAAGAATAGGTTGCCAGCGCGGGCGCTTCGTCAACCTTGGTCCAGTAAATGATTGGTTTGGTCATGTTTGTCTCTCTTAAAGTTATGTAGGTCGGGTTTCAACCCGACAAGTCGGGCTAAAGCCCGACCTACGTTAATCTTGTTAGGCCGCCTGTTGGCTGGCAAACAATGAAAGCGCGCCACCGGCACGGATCATCGGAATATCTTCCTTGCCCTGCGCGAGCTTCAGCGGAATGTCGCCCAGACCTTCAACAACCAACTTGAGGTTGCCGCTGTCCAGCGTGTTCATGTCCAGCGAAACCTTTGCGCCTTGCTGGATGCGATCCAGATCAGCCGGGTTCTCGAAAGTCAGACCGAGGATGCCGAAGTTGGCCAAGTTGGCCAAGTGGATACGCTCGAAGCCCTTGGCCACGATGGCGCGAATGCCCAGGATACGAGGGCACAAACCGGCGTGTTCGCGCGAACTGCCCATGCCGTAACCGTCGCCTGCCACGATGAAGCCGTGACCGCCCGCATCGCGCACAGCCGCTGCGCGTGCGCTGAAAGTTTTATCGACTTGCACAAAAGTGGCTTGCTTCGCGTATTCGTCCGCGTTGGAACGCAGCGACAGGTATTTTCCTGCGGGCTGGATGTGGTCGGTGGTGATCTCGTTGCCCAGCTTGAGCATGACTTCGCCCGCCAGCTTGGCTGGCAACGGAGTCAGCGTCGGCAACGGCGCGATGTCCGGGCCGTAAACCATCGTCACTTTGGCGGCTTCGGCTTCCGGCAACGGCGCGACGTAGGAATCCATATCGACGACGGGCGGAACCAGCTTGATGGTGAGTGAAGCATTGTTGCCGAGCAGGTCGCGCGGGTCGGTGATGCAACCCATCACGGCGCTGGCGGCGGCGGTGGCCGGGCTGACCAGATGCACGGACGCGGTTTCTGTACCGGAGCGGCCTTCAAAGTTGCGGTTGGCAGTGGACAGCATCACGCCTTTGCTGGCCGGGCTGAAACCTTGGCCGATACAAGCGGAGCAGGCGTTTTCCATGACGCGCACACCGGCGGCGTAGAAAATTTCCAGAT
>JAGVNQ010000253.1 GCA_020053195.1 Sideroxydans sp. | reverse complement strand
CAGTGCTTCTATTCAACATGCCTTTATGGTTTCGTCCCCACCTTGCGGGGAATTATCTTCCAAACTGGATTCTGGCTTGCGCCGGAATGACGGGCTAGCATGGGCGCGCTTTGGATGTTGGTTGCCGGGCTGTTGTTCGCGGGCATGGGGGTTTGCGTCAAGTTCGGCTCGCCGCAATTTTCCACCGCCGAGCTGGTGTTCTACCGTTCTTTCTTCGGCTTGTTTATCGTGTATGCCATGCTGCATCGCCAGAAAGCCTCGCTTGCCACGCCGCATTGGCGCGGCCATTTGTGGCGCGGGCTGACCGGCACGGTCGCCATGATGTTGTTTTTCTACTGCATCGCCACGCTGCCGCTGGCCACCGCGATCACGCTCAACTACACCTCGTCGCTGTTCCTCACCATACTCACCATCGTGGTTTACAAAGACAAATTCCACCTGCCGCTTACCTCCAGTCTGGCGTTGGGTTTTGTCGGCGTGGTGGTGTTGCTGCATCCCACGCTGGAGCGCGAACAATTCGTCAGCGGTTTGCTCGGGCTGATGTCCGGCTTCCTCGCCGGCTTCGCCATCCTCAACGTGCGCCAACTCGGGCTGTTGGGCGAACCGGCGGTGCGCGTGGTGTTTTATTTCAATCTGGTCGCCACGATCTTCAGCGGGGGGTGGATGATGAGCGGCGAGATACACGCCGTGGCGTGGAGCGACCTGCCGCTGCTGCTGGCGCTGGGCGCATCCGCCACTTTCGCCCAGCTCGCCATGACACGCGCCTACCGCATCGGACAAACGCAAGTAGTCAGCGCGCTGGCTTACAGCACCATCGTGTTCTCCGCGCTGTTTGGTTTATTTTTCTGGCAGGAGTCGCTTTCGGCCAGCGCATGGCTGGGCATCGCGCTCATCATCGCCAGCGGCATGTTAAGCTTGCGTCTGGCTCCAACTCACACACAGGCAGGCAAATGATTACCATCGAAGAAAGCAACAACCTCGTCAACATCGCCGTCATGGGCGAATTCACCATCGCCGATTTCGAGCAGTTCGAGCAACACGCGCTGCTCAAACTGACCTCCCCCGGCAGCGTCAACCTGCTGTTCGACCTGCGCGGCATGCTGGGCTACACCCCGGACGTGGCGTGGGAAGAACTCAAATTTTTCAGCCGCGAACACAACCACGACTTCAACAAAATTGCCGTCGTCACCAACGACCAGTGGATCACCTGGCAAGCGTGGCTGTCGCGTTTGTTCGTGGACGCGGATATTCGCGCGTTCGGCGATTACAGCGAAGCGCAGGGTTGGGCGCAGGTTTAATTTAAAACAGAAATCTGTCCACGAAATTCACGAAAATCACGAAAAACCCCAAAGATTCCATGCGCTGAATGGATACCCGCAATTGACAATACGCCTCATTGTTTTTTTCGTGTCTTTCGTGTCGTTCGTGGACAATTGATTTTCTTGGGATCAAGTTACACCCAACACCAAACCCGCTCTCGCGGGTTTTATTTTGCCCGCTTGCCAGCCCTCCACTACCCCAATTCCATTGCAGTTTCGTGACATCGCGCAGCGCTGTTGCGCATTTGACACGCTCGCGTGAATTTTTTGTTACAGGGATGGAATTTCAAAATTCCGCGACAGAATCCGCCCCGAATTCTCGTCCAAGAGAATTTATTTGATTGCGTCGGCAGGCTTGCTTGCCGGTGAAACCAACCTAAAAAATTTAAGGAGTTTGAAAGATGCAAAAGAAACTGATCGCGCTGGCAATCGCCACCGCATTTTCCGCACCCGCGTTCGCCGACAACGCGAATTTCTCTTTTTACGGCAAAGCGTTCCTGACTTTCGATCAACATGACAGCGGCGTTGCAGGCTCAGTTAGCCAGATGCGTGTAAATACCAATGCTTCCCGTTTCGGCATGAAGGGTAACGAAGATCTGGGTGATGGCTTGAAGGCCGTTTACCAATACGAAGTGGAAATGGATGCAGACGGCAATACAGGTGCCGGTCTGGGCAAGACGCGTAACAGCGGTGCCGGTCTGGAAGGTGGTTTCGGTAAGGTTGTATTCGGTATCTGGGACACCCCGTTCAAGGTTGCCCACAACAGTATCGAATTGTTCGACAACACTACATCATGGAGCGCGATCACTACTATCGGCAAATCTGCTGGCAAGGACTACAACACACGCCAAAAAAATATGGTGCAGTACTGGTCTCCGAAGATGGGCGGCCTGCAAGCTGCCGTGATGTACAGCCCGGATGAAGCCAAGACCACGACTGTGAACAAGAGCATCCTGTCCATGTCTGCCACCTTCAAGCAAGACAACATCTACGCATCTGCAGCTTACGAGAGCCGCAATGACGTGTTCACTGGCACGACAGACAGCGCAATGCGTTTGGTGGGAAAATTCAGTCTGGCTGATGCATGGGTCGGTGCGATGTTAGAAAACATAAAGACCAACACCAGTGCGACTGCCAGTGTCACCGGCAATAACGTGGAGCTGGTTGGTGGCTACATGATGGGCGCGCATAGCATCGCAGCCAGCTACGCCAAGGCAGGTTCCACTGCTGCCGCAGGCGCTGCTGCGAACGACGTTAATCAGCTGTCGTTGAAATACGCTAATAAGTTTTCCAAGCGTACCGAAGTCTTTGCTGCTTATGCTTCCAAGAAGACAAATGGGGCGACCAGTGTGACGGCCAACACTATCGGAGCTGGCTTGGTGCACTCCTTCTAAAATCTGACCTAACAGTTAATTTAGAAGTTAAAGCGGGCATCTTCGGATGCCCGCTTTTTATTGCATCAACGTAGGGTGGGCACGTTTCTTGTGCCCACGCGTTTATCGGTAAATGATTTCGCGTGGGCACAAAAACGTGCCCACCCTACTTGGAGAACACGCGCGCCAACTCGAATCCAGGATCGTCGGCGCGCATGAACGCCTCGCCGACCAGGAATGAATTGACCTGATGACTGCGCATCAGCTTTACATCCTGCGCGGTGAAGATGCCGCTCTCGGTGACGACGATGCGGTCATTGGGAATGCCGGGCAACAGGTCGAGGGTATTTTGCAGGGTCACTTCGAAAGTGCGCAGGTTGCGGTTGTTGATGCCGATCAGCGGCGTGCTCAGTTGCAGCGCGACTTCCAGTTCTTTGGCATCGTGCACTTCCACCAGCACCGCCATGCCCAGTTTGTGCGCCAGTTTTTCCATGGCCTTCATCTGGTTCAATGTCAGCGCCGCCGCGATCAGCAGGATGGCATCCGCGCCCATGGCGCGCGCCTGATAGACCTGATATTCGTTCACCATAAAATCTTTGCGCAACACCGGCAATTCGCAAGCCGCGCGCGCCTGTTTCAAATATTCCGCACTGCCTTGAAAAAACTGCTCGTCGGTCAGCACCGACAAACAGGCCGCGCCGTGTTGCGCGTAGCTGGCGGCGATTTCAGCCGGATGAAAATTGGCGCGGATAACCCCTTTGCTGGGGCTGGCTTTTTTGATCTCGGCGATTACGGCGGAATGTCCGGCTGCAATTTTGTGGCGTATCGCGCCGACGAAATCGCGCGCCTTGGCAGCCTGTTCGGCCTCGGCGCGGATAGCGGGCAACGGTTTGGCGGATAACGCGGCGGCGACTTCCTGGCTTTTCACCGCGAGAATTTTATTGAGGATGTCGGACATGCTGGGTTCTCGAAAATTGAGTGCGCATTCTAGCGCAAGCCCAATGCTAAAATGTCAGCCAGTTTTACACCCAGAGAAATGCGATGGAAAACATCAAACAATATATGTTGCAAGTCGGCCAGCAAGCGCGCGCCGCGTCGCGCCTGATGGCGCAGGCCAGCACCAACGCCAAGAATCACGCGCTGGAAAATATCGCCACCGCGATTCTGCTCAACAGCACCAAGCTGATCGCCGAGAACGCAAAGGATGTGGCCGCCGCAAAACAGAACGGGCTGGATGCCGCCTCCATCGACCGCCTCACCCTCACCGAAAAAACCATCAACAGCATGGCCGAAGGCTTGCGCCAGATCGCCGCCCTGCCCGACCTCATCGGCGAAATCAACGACCTGAAATTTCGCCCGTCCGGCATTCAAGTGGGCAAGATGCGCGTGCCGCTGGGCGTGATCGGCATCATCTACGAATCGCGCCCCAACGTGACGGCGGATGCCGCCGGGCTGTGTTTGAAATCCGGCAACGCGGCGATTTTGCGCGGCGGCTCGGAAGCCATTTTTTCCAATCAGGCCATCGCCGAATGTGTGTATCGCGGCTTGCGCGAAGCGGGCTTGCCGCAAAACGCGGTGCAAGTCATCAACACCACCGACCGCGCCGCCGTGGGCGAACTGATTACCATGAAAGACTATGTGGACGTGATCGTGCCACGCGGCGGCAAGAGCCTGATCGCGCGTATCTCGGAAGAAGCCAGCGTACCGGTCATCAAACATCTGGACGGCATTTGCCATGTGTATATCGACGACGAGGCCGACTTGCCCAAAGCCATCCGCATCGCCGACAACGCCAAAACCCACCGCTACGGCGTGTGCAACGCGATGGAAACATTGCTGGTCAACGCCAGCGTAGCGGCGCAGGTGTTGCCCGAGCTGGGCAAAATTTATCTGAACAAAGGCGTGGAATTACGCGGCGACGAAGCCGCGCGCACTCTCGTGCCGCAAATGAAAACGGCAACAGAAGAAGACTGGCGCACCGAATATCTCGCGCCGATTTTGAGCGTGCGCATCGTGGCCAACCTGGACGAAGCGATTGACCACATCAACACCTACAGCTCGCAACACACCGACAGCATCGTCACCGAAAATTATTCCAAGGCGATGCGCTTCCTGCGCGAAGTGGATTCCGCCAGCGTGATGGTGAACGCCTCCACGCGCTTCGCCGACGGTTTCGAATACGGCTTGGGCGCGGAGATCGGCATCTCCACCGACAAAATCCACGCGCGCGGCCCGGTGGGATTGGAAGGATTAACTTCGCAGAAGTTTATTGTGTTGGGGAGTGGGCAGATCAGGGTTTAATAATTCAGCTCACGCGGAGACGCGGGGGCGCGGAGACTGGAGGGGCAATGGAGCTTGATGACATCACTGGTGGAATCATTGATGTGTCGATGAGGATTCATACCCAATTAGGGCCGGGGTTGTTGGAATCAGTTTATGAAGTTGTGTTGGCGAGATCACTTCAGCAGCGCGGGATGACTGTAGAGCGGCAAAAAAGCGTCACATTCTCCTTCGATGGCATGATATTTGAAGACGGGTTTCGGATTGACTTGCTGGTTGAAAATCGTGTGATCGTCGAACTCAAATCCGTGGAAAAACTTTCTCCAGTACACGGAAAACAGTTATTCACTTATCTGCGCTTGATGGATTTACCTGTTGGGCTTCTGATCAATTTTGGCGCTGCCACTTTGAAGGAAGGGCTGCAACGTGTCGTTAACAACCTTCCCGCCTCCGCTTCTCCGCGCCTCCGCGTGAACCGGTTTCAAGCTTGAATACTATAATTCTTAGGAAAATGAATATGAGCTCTATCAAAATCAAAGTCCCCGACATCGGCAATTTCAAAGACGTTGCCGTCATCGAAATCAGCGTGAAGCCCGGTGACCAAGTCGAAAAAGAGCAGGCGCTCATTTCGCTGGAAACGGACAAGGCGACGATTGATGTGCCGTCGCCGGTGGCGGGAGTGGTGAAGGAAATCAAGCTCAAGGTCGGCGATAAGGTAAGCGAAGGGGCGGTGATTTTGTTGCTAGAAACTTCTCTGGCACAAACCCCAACCCCTCCCAACCTCCCCTTGTCAGGGGAGGAGCAATCCGCTCCCTCCCCTGACAAGGGGAGGGCTGGGGAGGGGTTACCCCTTCCCGTCACCAAAGGCGACATCCACGCCGAAGTCGTCGTCCTCGGTGCCGGTCCCGGCGGCTACACCGCCGCGTTCCGCGCCGCCGATTTGGGCAAACAGGTGCTGTTGATCGAGAAACATGCGTCGCTTGGCGGTGTGTGCCTCAACGTCGGTTGCATCCCATCCAAAGCGCTGCTGCATGTGGCCAAGGTCATCAACGAAGCACAGGAGATTGCGCATCACGGCGTGACTTTCGCCAAACCGAAAATCGACATCGACGCAATCCGCACTTGGAAGGAAAGCGTGATCGCCAAGCTCACCGGCGGACTCGCCGCGCTGGCCAAACAGCGCAAGGTGCAAGTGCTGCGCGGCACGGCGAAATTCACTTCGCCCAACAGCCTTTCTGTGCAAACCGCCGAGGGCGAGAAGATCGTCACTTTCGACAACGCCATCGTCGCCGCAGGCTCAAGCGTGGCGCGCATCCCCGGTTTCCCTTACGACGACCCGCGCATCATCGACTCCACCGGCGCGCTGGCGCTGCAAGACATTCCCAAGCGCATGTTGATTATCGGCGGCGGCATCATCGGGCTGGAAATGGCTACGGTGTATGACGCGCTCGGCAGCAAAATTTCCGTGGTGGAACTGGCCGACGGGCTGATTCCCGGCGCGGACAAAGATTTGGTTAAACCGCTGCACACGCGCATCGCCAAACGTTATGAGGCGATTTATCTGAAGACCAAAGTGGTAAATATTGAAGCGCAGAAGAGCGGGCTGAAAGTCACTTTTGAAGGCGAGCAAGCGCCCGCCGAAGCGCAGGTTTACGACCGCGTGCTGATGGCCGTGGGTCGCCGTCCGAACGGACGCGAGATCAACGCCGAAGCGGCAGGGCTGACCGTGAACGAGCGCGGTTTCATTCCGGTCGATAAACAAATGCGCAGCAACGTGCCGCACATCTTCGCCATCGGCGACATCGTGGGCGACCCGATGCTGGCGCACAAGGCGGTGCATGAAGGCAAAGTAGCGGCGGAAAATATCGCCGGACACAAGGCATTCTTCGAGCCGCTGACCATTCCGTCCGTGGCCTACACCGACCCGGAAATTTCGTGGATGGGGCTGACCGAAACGCAAGCCAAAGCGCAAAACATCGAATACGAAAAAGCTTCGTTCCCATGGGCGGCTTCCGGTCGCGCGCTGTCCATCGCGCGCGAAGAAGGCTCGACCAAAGTGCTGCTCGATCCCAAGACGCGGCGCATTTTGGGCATGGGCATCGTCGGCGTGAACGCGGGCGAGCTGATCGCGGAAGGCGTGCTGGCGCTGGAGATGGGTGCGGACATGGAAGACATCGGCCTCACCATCCACCCGCACCCCACGCTGTCGGAGACGCTGTGTTTCGCGGCGGAAATGGCCGAGGGCACGATCACCGATTTGTTGCCGACTAAGAAGAAGCATTAACGTGTAGGAGCGAGCTTGCTCGCGAATTT
>JAGVNQ010000218.1 GCA_020053195.1 Sideroxydans sp. | reverse complement strand
TTCCGGCCTGCGCCGGAATGACGGAGGAGCCTCAATCCCCCTTAATCAACGAAATCAATTCCTCTGTCGAAGGAATATTCACCGCTTCGCCTTCGCCCAGAATACATTCCGCCAGCGCGCGTTTGTCGTTGTGCAGGCCGACGATGTGTTCTTCCACCGTGCCTTGCAGCACCAGCCGATACACGGTGACCGGGCGCAGTTGTCCCATGCGGTGGGCGCGGCCCATGGCTTGGTCTTCGGCGGCGGGGTTCCACCACGGGTCGGTGATGACCACGTAGTCGGCGGCGGTGAGGTTGAGGCCGAAGCCGCCCGCTTTCAGGCTGATTAAAAACAGGTCGGATTTGCCCGCCTGAAACGCCGCCACGCGTTTGGTGCGTTCGGTGGCGGGGGTTGCGCCGTCCAGATATTGGTAGCTCACGCCCGCTTTATCCAGCGCCTCGCGCAGCAGCGTGAGGAAATCGACGAACTGGCTGAATACCAGCGCCTTGTGGCCGTTGGCGACCAGCTCGACGGCCAGTTCGGTGAAGGTTTGCACTTTGCTGCCGATGGCGGGGAAGGCCGGGGTGACGATGCGCGGATCGCAGGCGGCGCGGCGCAGGCGGGTGAGTTGGGCGAGGATATTCATGCGCGCCTGTCCGCCTTTGCCGCTGGCCAGCGCCATGTCCGCTTCGGCGATGGCTTCGCGCCGCAACGCTTCGTAGTGCGAGGCTTCTTCTTTGCTCGGCGTAATTTTGATGACCAGCTCGGTGCGCGCGGGCAGCTCTTGCAGCACTTGGGTTTTGGTGCGGCGCAGCAGGAAGGGCGAGATCAGGCGGCGCAGCGTATGTTGCGCATCGCGGTCTTTGTCGCGCTCGATGGGGATGGCGAAACGTTCGTTGAAACGGCTGATGTTGCCGAGCAAACCGGGGTTGGCGAAACGCATGATGGACCACAGTTCCGCGAGACGGTTTTCCACTGGCGTGCCGGACAGTGCGAGGCGGAAATCCGCGTTTAACTCGAACACCGCCTGGCTGCGTTTGGTGGTGGAATTTTTGATGAACTGCGCTTCGTCGGCGATCAGCGTGTGCCAATGTTTGGCGGCGAATTGTTCGCCCGTGATCTGCACCAGATTGTAGGAAACCACCACTACGTCGAACGCGGCGGCATCGTTGATGACCGCTTCCCGGTCGGCCTCGCTGAACAGATGGCAATTCAGGCTGGGCGCAAAACGTGCGGCTTCGGCGATCCAGTTGCCGCACACTGAGGTGGGCGCGATCACCAGCGCGGGTCCGCCCTCGGCGCGCGCCAGCAGCAGCGCCAACGCTTGCAAGGTTTTGCCCAAGCCCATGTCGTCGGCCAGACACGCGCCGAAACCCGCCTGCGCCAGACGCGATGCCCACACATAGCCGTCTTCCTGATACGGGCGTAGCTCGGCTTGCAGCGTGCTGGGCAACGCGACGGCTTGCTCCTGTGTGGTGCGCAATTTTTCAATCGCGTTGCGGAATTCTTTGTCGCTGGTGGCGTTGATGCCTTCCAGCGCATCGTCCATCCACGCCGCCGCCAGACGCGGAATGTGCGTGCCGTGTTTGTCGGTTTCGGTGACCGAGGCGAGGTCGGACAAGCTGGCTTTTAATCGGCGCGTGAGCGCGGCATACACGCCGTTACCCATGGCGATGAAACGGCTGTTGCTTTTTGACGCGGCCAACAGTGCCTCGAAGGTGAACACCATGCCTTCATCCACTTTCGCTTCGCCTTCAATTTTGAACCAGTCGCGTTCGCTTTTTACTTTCACCGAAAGCTGCGCCATATCCACCGAAATTACGCGCACCGCTTTGCCTTTCGGCCAATCCAGCGCGGCCACGCCGGGCAATCCCGGCAACACTTCCACCAGCGCCAGCGCGTTTTCCGGCTCGGCCACATCCCACTCGCATTGCTCGGCATCGCCCGCGCAATTTTCCAAAAACGGCAGCGCGTCGAGCACGGCTTCCAAGTGTTTGCGCTCCACTTCCAGCTCGCGCGTCGTGCCTATGCTTTCGCCCGCCACCAGCGCCATCAAGCGTTTGCGCCCGCTGCCCGGCACTAGACGCGGCCCTTCTGTGCCCAGCGGTGTCGCCACCAAGCGCAACAACAAGCCGTCGTTCAACGGCGACAACTCGGCGCGCAAACGCGGCTCGGCGGGCACTTCGCGCGCGGCTTGCAGGTTGTCGGATTGCAACTGGAAATGTTTGGTCAGCGACTCCATCGCGGTCTGCAATTCCGTTTGCGCGGAAGACGGAATGGTGACTTTGTCGGATAGCAATTGCGCGGCGCGGCGTTGCGATGGCGAGAAGCGGATCAGCCGCACGCGCTGCGCCGAATCCTGCGCCAGCGTAATCAGGCGCAACGCTTCGGCTTCGCGTTTTTCATCCGCGTCGTAATAATATTTGTCTTGGCTGATGCCTTCGCGCAGCGGCGGCGTGACCTTGAGCGTGATCTTGTCGCCTTTGTGGATCACTTCGATTTCCGGCGTGCCTTCGGACAGTTCCACCAGTTGTTCCGGCTTGCTGCTCAACACGATTGAAGGATGGCCGACCAATGCTTGTATCGCATTGGGCAAATCAAAATCGGCACTGCGGCGGTCGTATTTGTCGGTGCGAATACAGTTGGCGACTTTGGCATCGTGCGGCGACAAATGCGGGTTGCCCGCGATTTTAGCGAGCGAAATTTCCTTGGGTTTGTTCCAGCCGCGCGCACCGCGTTTTTGCTCCATCGCAAAAATATCATTGAGCGCGCCGCCTTTGCCGATTTCTATCATCCAGATAAAACGTAAGCTTTCGCCGCTGTCGGCTTTGGCGGGCGCATCGTTGCCCAGCGCCTGCAACGCGGACAACACCTCGCGCCAATGTTCGGCCTTGCCCGCCACGAAATATCCCTCCGGCGGCGCTTCGTCGTTGAGGATTTTTGCCGCGCCATCGACCATCTCGGCCAGCCAGTTGAAGCCGATTAGTTTGAGGTGTGTTATCTGCTGTTGCGCCATGCTGGTGAGCGCATCCCGATAATCTTTGGTTGCGCCGCGCATACCATCCATGCCCAGCCACGCCGCGATCAACACGCGCCACAAATGGTCGATGCTGATGTGTTGTGAATAATAATTCGCAGCGCGGAACAGCGCCGGATCAGGTTCGGCATCACCGCGCCGGATGTCGATGGCATGCACCCATTGCCCCCAGCCGGAAGTAGTGTCCGGCTCGCGTTTGCCCGCTTCGGCTATGCAAAATTTGCGCGCCAGCTCCAGATGTTTCGGCGTTTGTTGCGCCAGCAAAATCAGCGGATAAATCCACGCGAGGTCGGGCGAAAAGACGCGCTTCTTCGCGCCCGCTTCGACTTGGCGTTTTTTGATTGCCGCCTCGAACACGGTTTGCGCTTCCGCCCACTGACCTTGTTGCGCCAGCGCGTAGGCGCGCAGCGCATCCACTGAACCGCCGCTGATCCCGTCCAACACCTTGCTCGCCGCATCACGCTCGCCCCGGTGCAACAACATTTCGGCGATGCTGAAGCGTAAGCGGGGAGGCAAGGGGTCGGGGGAAGATTGCATTTGCGCCAGCGCCCAATCGGCCAAGGGCAACAAATCGGCATCCCAGTGCGCGCATAAGCCATAAATCGCCCAATAACAAACATCCCAGCGCGTGGCGAGTTCGATGCGGGCAAACGTGGTCGGGTTAAACCCCCGCATCAACGCGGCGGACAAAATGCCATGCCAATCCATAGAAGCGCCGATCAACTGCCTCATGCGTTCGATTTCCGGCTGGCTGCTACCAGTCAACAGCGCCAGCCGCACCACGGCCACCGTGGCATCACGCTCATACAACGGCCACGAATACAGCGTGTGATGCGTGTGGTAGCCCAGCGTTTCATACAGGGAGCGACGCAACACTTGGGCATCGACTTCTGCCAGCAATTCTTCGTACAACTTGCCGCGTAATTCATCGGTCAGGCGGTAATACCCCTGGCGTTGCGCCGATTCGAGCGCCTGTTTGTTCGCGAGCAAATAACGGCTGACTTGTTTCACCTCATCGCTGCTGAAAAAGCGACCCGAGCTGTGTTTGAATTCGAGTTTGCGCAACAGGTTAAACAGCGTGGTGCGCGTGTGCGGAGTCCACAGCAAAGCCATGGCGAGCATGATGGGGCGGTGATCGAGAGCCAGTGTGGCAGGAGAAGTTGGGGGAACAGGGACGGGCATATCGTCGCCGAGTAAATCTTTCATGTGCAAATAGGCCGTGAGAGGTGTGTTGGATAACGCTCTTGGTAGGAGCGAGCTTGCTCGCGAATTT
>JAGVNQ010000204.1 GCA_020053195.1 Sideroxydans sp. | reverse complement strand
TCGGCTGCGCGCATGTAATCTTCTTCGCTTGCATCCGGGTTGGCGTAGATCGCGTCGCGTTCCGACATGGCTTCCCACATCTCGTCGTGCCCCATCATCACCACATCCAGCACGCGCACATCTTCATAAGCGAACTGATCCTGGCGCAACTTGCCCAGACGCTCGGTCTTGTCCAGCATCACCTCGCCCGAGGATTGCTCCAGATCGCGCCCGAGGATTTTCATAAAAGTGGATTTGCCGCAGCCGTTCGCGCCGATCAAACCGTAACGGTTACCGTCGCCGAACTTGACCGAGACGTTTTCAAACAACGGCTTCGCGCCGAACTGCATGGTGATATTTGCGGTGGATAACATGATGTTGCCTAAATTTTGAAGGCGCGCATTCTACCACTTCGACCCGCTATTACCGACTTCCTGCAATTGCACCATCCCCCATGAATCGGGGGCAGCAAATTTGCCGACGTTAAGTTATGCTCGCTGCATGTTATAACTTTAGAAAATCAATTCCGGTGCTGACTGAATTTTTCCGCAAATGGCTACGCGTTTCAATGCTTGTCGCGTTGGCTTTGCTTTTCGCGCAATCCGCCACCGGTGCGGATCAGCCAACCACTTTCATTAAACTGCAAAGCGCCTCGTTTCAGCTATCCGATGCGGTACAACCGCCAACCAGCGACAGTTGGCAAAATGTTGCGCTGCCCGACATCTGGCCTTCCGCGCGTTATACGGTCGGCGACAACGGCTGGTATCGCTTCGATATCGAACTGTCGAGCAAACCCAAAGAGAATTGGGGTATCTATATTCCCCGGCTCAACATGAATGCAGCGGTGTATGTAAATGATTACTATCTCGGCGACGGCGGACAGTTCAAAGAGCCGCTGGCGCGCAACTGGAATCGTCCGCTTTTCTTCATCGTCTCGCCCGGACATTGGAAGAGCAGCGGCAATGTCATTTACATCCGTCTTAAGTCCTATCCCGGCTATGGCCGTCTGGATCCGATCACCATCGGCCCGGAATTTTCCGTGCGCCCGCAGTATGAAATACAAGTGCTAGTGCAGAACGACATCAATCGTGCGCTGGTGCTCAGCACGCTGTTCGCTTCCATTTTCATCTTCGGCATCTGGCTGCGGCGACGGGCGGACAGCATGTACCTGTGGTACGCGCTAATGGCGCTGATCTGGACGTTGTACACCACCAACAACGTGATCCGCGACATTCCGGTGTCGGCCAAAATGTGGGACTGGATCACTTACAGCAGTACGGCGTGGTGGACGGTGACGCTGGCCATCTTCTCGCATCGCGTTGCCGGAATAATACGTCCGCGTCTGGAACACGGCTTCCTCATCTGGGCGATGCTTTCCACATTGGCTTACGCTTTGACCGACATCCGTTTCATCAGCCAAACCACGGTGATCTGGCAAGTCGGCAGTCTGGTTATCGGCTTTATCGTGGTGTGGGAATTATTGGCCGAAGCGCGGCGCGAGCGCCACATTTTGTGGCTGGGCATCAGCATCGCGGTGGTGCTGATGACCGGTATCCACGACTGGTTGCTGCAATCGAATTTCATCCCGCGCTGGTCGCATCTGATCAACCACATCCTGCCGTACTCCGCGCCGCTGCTGATTCTCTACATCGGCTGGTATCTCACCGGGCGTTTTATCGAAGCGCTGCGCGAATCCGAGCAACTCAACATTACGCTGGAACAACGCGTCAATGCAGCGCAGAAGGCGCTGGCGGCCAGTTTCGAAGAATTGCGCGTGCTGGAAATAAGCCGCGCGGCGGCAGGGGAGCGCGAGCGCATCTACCGCGATTTGCACGATGATGTGGGCGCAAAGTTGCTCGGTCTGGCAATTTCCGCCCAGCGCGCGAACAATGTTCAGGAAGCCGATCTGGCGCGTTCCGCATTGCAGGATTTACGCGACGTGGTGTCGCGCTCGGCGCAGAACGAAACGCTGTTGAGCGATCTGATCGCCGATTTGCGCGTCGAGACCGGACAGCGCGTAAATGCGGCCGGGCTGATACTGGCGTGGAGTTTTCCGAGCATGAAAACCGATTTCACGATCAGCGCCGAAACCGCGCTCAACCTGAGCCGCATCCTGCGCGAATCGGTGACCAACGTGCTGCGCCACGCGGAAGCAAAACGAGTTTCCATCGTCACGCAAATCGAGCAGGATCAATTTGTGATCGAAGTGGTGGATGACGGCAAAGGCTGTCCGGTTGAAAACCTCAAACAACACCGGGGCATGACCGGCATGCGCACGCGCGCGGCGACGCTCAATGGAACGCTGGAATGGACGAACATTGAACCGCACGGATGCAAAGTCCGGCTGAGCGTCCCGCTGCAATGCCTACCCCCCGAAACGCGGGGCTGACTTTACCCACCGAATTGTTATCATCTCCGATATGAAAACCGCACTTATTCTCGACGATGTTGCCGACTCGCAAATCTGGCTGAGTCAGGCATTGGAAGCCGCTTTCCCCGGCATCACTTTCAGTTGCACCGGCAGCCTCGCCGAAGCCCGCGCCTGGCTCAGCGCCAAACCTGCGCCGGAACTGGCGCTGATCGACCTCGGCCTGCCGGACGGCAGCGGCGTGGAACTCATCGCCCACCTCAACCGCATTTCGCCGAAAACACTATGCCTTGTGGCCACCATTTTTGACGACAACCAGCATTTGTTCCCCGCCTTGCGCGCGGGTGCGCAAGGCTATCTGCTAAAAGACCAGCCGCAGGAGCAGATCATCGAACTGCTCGAAGGTATCGCGCAAGGCCGCCCGCCGTTGTCGCCCGCTGTGGCGCGCAAAATGCTGGGCTATTTCAAGCCCAGCCCGCAACACAATCAGCCGCAACTCACCGACCGCGAGAACGAAGTGCTGCGCTGCATCGCCAAAGGGCTCACCCTGCCGGAAACCGCGCGCATGCTCGCCATCAGCCCGCATACCGTTTCCGGTTACGTGAAAGACATCTACCGCAAACTCAATGTTTCATCGCGTGCAGAAGCGGCGCTGTCGGCGCAACAAATGGGATTGGTGTAGCTAGTTTGGTCAGTGCTGTGTTGTAGGTCGGGCTTTAGCCCGACTTGTCGGGTTGAAACCCGACCTACAAGGGAGGGCGCATCAGTATCACCAAGTGCGATGCGCTACACTATTGCGCAAGAACATCAAAACAAAAAAATAAATCAGGGAGTGTTTGGCAATGTTGAAAAAAGTTTTTGCGCCTTCGGTCGCATCTATCCTCTTGTGCGCCGTTATTTCGGCACAAGCCGACGAATTGCCCGCCTCGTCCGGCTTCGCCCTCAGCGCCATGGCTCCACTCGGGCGCTGGGCGACCAAATTCGAACTGCGCAGCAACCGCTACGACCAGTGGTACAACAGCAGCGGCCAGCTCGAAAAATTCAACGCCGCTTACGACAACCTCAACCTCGACAGTTCATTCTTTCCGGCGCTCGCCGCGTTCCCTCCGGGATCATCGCTGGGCACGAGTTCTCTCAACAGCCAAGCAGATGTAAAACTCGTACAGATCGTCATGGGCTACGGACTTACCGAAAATGTGACGCTCGGTTTTTATGTGCCTTTTATCAAAACGCGCAGCCGCATCGACTTCACCGTCTCCGGCGGCAATGTCGGGTTCAACACCGCCTTCAACACCGCGCTGCCCGTCAGCGGCAGCAACTTTCCGCTGGCTCCGGTGGGCTACGGCGCGGTCGCGCCGCTGGGCACTGCCGGGGTGAAACAGTTGCTCACCGATCCGGCCTTCGGCTACGGCTACGCACCCATAGAGACCAGTGAAACATCCGGTTTCGGCGATCTCACGGCGGGCATGCTCTGGCGTTTTGTGAATGACCCGCAATCCAGCGCCGTCCTCGGGCTGGGCATGCGCTTCGGCATCGCCAACGGCGACAATCCCGACAGTCTGGTCGATATTCCCGTGGACGACGGCAGCAACGATTTGCGCGTGCGCCTTGAATATTTCCGCGACCTCGGGCACGAGTTCGATTTGCGTTTGCTGGCGGAAAACCAAACCCAATTGGCCGACCATGCCGACATGCGCGTGCCGCAGCCCGGCCAACTGCTGGCGAGCGCCAACAGCAAAGAAAATCTTCGGCGCGATCTGGGCGACTACCGCGAATACGACATCGAGCTGGGGCGACGCTGGGGCAACTGGCGCGCTTCCGCCACGCTGCACGAATACATCAAATCGGGCGACCGCTACCGCTCGGATATCGGCACCGACACCCGCGCGCTGGAAGCCAACACGCAAATCCGCGCCGACCAATGGCGCGCCGGAATTTCCTGGAGCGGCATCAACGCCTGGCGCGAAGGCAAATCGCCCATCCCCGCCATCGTCAAACTGGAAATGCAGGAAACCTATGCTGGATACAACTTCCCAAAAGTGCGGGATGTGTATGTGCAGCTCACGACTTTTTTCTAACCGTAGGAGAGGACAGCCATGACCAAGCCAAAAATCACCGCCGTTTTAACCAGCGAACAAGTTCGATCCAGCACCAGTGCGTTAGTTTCTGCTGCCAACGGATTAGGAATGGAGAAACTGCTTGTGGGCGACCGCGCTCGCTCGCGCAATCTAGTGATCGTGATTCAGGGATATTTCCACAACAAGGAGTCGGTTATTGACTGGAGAAACTATTTGTCGGATACCTCCGGCCTGCCCGCAGAATATGTCGCAGTTTGGTACGACTATTGGAACAAAAGCTTCGATCTGGTTGGTGCCGAAATATTCAACCTGGTGAAGAATGACTACCCCTATGCGGAGGAAACCTTCGACAACATCGTCGTCATCGGCTACAGCATGGGTGGATTGGTAGCAAGAAAATTCCTCAGCATGGGTTTCCCATACACCAAGCTCATCACCCTGTGCGCGCCGCACCACGGCATTTTTGATTACATCGCATCCAAATGGGCAGGCGACGGGGCATACTCCATGCGAAAAGACTCGCCCTATCTGATTGCGCTAAATGAAAATCCGACCGACTCAGACAATCGCTACAAACACCTGTATTTGGCGTACAACTACCATCGGGGAAAAGATTATCCCGATGATTGCGTATTGTGGGACTACTCCGGCACGGGCGCATTGCTGGGTGATCGTCACTCTTATGTAACTTACACGTGGACGTATAGTGGCGCTGGCGGATTGAATACGGTCACCGATATTGTGCCGCATGTGTTGCCGCCCAAAAAGGAATACTATAAAGGAACGGCTGAGCCGATTGTTAGTTTCCTGAAATCGCTGATTTGAGGTGGCTCGGCTCCCGTCCGTGGATGAAATGTCTAACGGATTTTTCTCTTTCAATCCGGATAATTCATTAGGCTGCGTGCTCTTGTAGGAGCGAGCTTGCTCGCGAAGTGCTTTC
>JAGVNQ010000106.1 GCA_020053195.1 Sideroxydans sp. | reverse complement strand
GTGGCGCTGCGGTGGCGGGCGCGGGCGCTGCCGGATATGGCGTGGGTACACTCATCAACAAATATGGCATCGAAGGCACTGAATTCGGCAACAACCTCGGCGGCATGATCGCCACCATCCTCGCCAGTCTGGGTAACGACACTGCCAAAGAGGCGCTTAACGTAACACTCAACCTGGACGGCGAGCAGATCGCCGCCGCCGTAAATCTGCGCAACGCGCGCACCGCCACACGGAACTAGTTCCGCCTTATATCCCATCCCGCGCGCGCGTAACCTGCGCACATGGCTTGGAAAGATAAACTACTGGAAGCATCCTTTCGCGGCATCATTTTTGATGCCGTTAAAACTGACGACTCGGCGGATCGTGCGCTGGCGGAACAGGCCTATCCTTATGTGGATGGCTCTGATTTCGAGGACATGGGGCGCGGCGCTCGCCGCATCAGCATTGATGCCGTGTTTTATGGCGACGACTATGAAGTCCGGCTTAATCAATTCCTGCGCGCACTGGATGGTTACGATGACCGATTTTCTGACCCGCTGGCGCACCCGGATGCGTATCTGGTGCATCCGGTGTTTGGCAACGTGCTGGTTAAGGTTGGTAAACATACAGTTCACCACGATGCCGACAGTGTGGATGAGGCGATGGTCATCATCGACTTTGTCGAGTCCACTCCGGGCAAGGCTTTCTTTAGTGACATACTCCCGGTACAAAAGGCGGAAGCCATCACCCAGCAGGGCGCTACAGCGGTTGCTGCTGCGTCTGAAGCTGCCGGTGCGGCGATAGATCGTGTGCGCGCCGCGAACCCCTTGGCTGCGCTGGGGTCGCTGCGCAGCGCGTTGACCGCGCCTTTGCTTGGGCTGGCCGATAAAACCAATCTGGTGCTTTCCGGGCTGGACGTGTTGGCTTACCCGCGCGCCTGGGGCAATGATGTTTCGGCGCTGGTGAATGGGTTGCTTGATGTGCGCGACTGGGGAGCGCAGTTGCAAGCGGACTGGGCGAGCGTTCAATCCGATTTAAATTCTTTTTCAATTTTCAGCAGTCAATCTTCCTCCGTTCCGCCGCAGGTGACTTCCGACACAGTGCCTACCGAGGCGCAGGCGGTGGCGGTGGCGGCGACTTCTATCCAAATCAATGTGGCGGTCGGGCTGGCCAATGCGGCCGGTTTTGTGCTGGCTAGCGAAGCGGGCACGCCGACGTTAACCCCCAATGAGATCGAAGCAATCAGCAACACGGCGCGCGCGGCCATTGAGGCTGCCATCGCGCAGGTGCGCATCACTTACGGCATCGAGCAGAGCCGCACCATCATTGAGCCGCTGAAAGATCAGGCGTTGGCGTTGCAGGAAGCGGCGCGGGCGATTATCGCGGTGCGTCCGCCGCTGATCCGGCGCACGGCGGAAGCGCCGGGGAATATGCGCTTACTGGCGCATTTGTGGTACGGCGACAGCGACCGCGCGCCGGAGCTGTATCGACTAAACAGTGCGCGCAGCGTGTTCGTCAATCCAGGGGAGGTGCTCAATGCCTACGCCAGTTAAAGAGGATGTCGAGCTGCTGATCGGCGGTAAGGTTCACCGCGATTGGTCGAGTTACGAGATTGATTCAGACGTGCTCACGCCTGCGGATGGTTGGGCTGTATCGCTGGGCTTGAACGAAGGCAAGATTCCGCCGGATGTGGTGGAAGGTGCGCCCGTTAAAGTGCTGGTCGGTGGTGAGTTGGTATTGACCGGCTACGTCGATGATATCGATCACTCCGTCAGCAAGACTTCGCACACCTTCAGCATGTCCGGGCGCGATCTCGCTGCCGATCTGGTGGACTGCTCTGCGCCTATCTTCACGGCCAAACTGGTGAGCCTCCAACAAGTCGCGTCGAAAATTACTAGCCTATTTCGTATCAAAGCGCCCCTTATTGATGCCGATTTAACGCGCGTCCGCGAGAAGATCAGCATCGAGCCGGGCGACACCGCTTGGGATGCGCTTGCGCGTGCCGCCGAGGCGAACGGGCTGTGGCCTTGGTTTGAGCCGGATGGAACGCTGGTGGTGGGTGGCCCAGACTATTCCACTCCTGTTGTGGCCACGCTCATTTTGCGCCGCGACGGCGATGGCAACAACGTGCTGAGCCTGGCTAAACATAATTCCATGAATGGCCGTTATTCCAAGGTCACTGTGTACGGGCAAACGCCGGGCACGGATACCGAGCAAGGTAAACCCAACCAACACGGCGCGTGGTCTGATGATGGTGTGATCCGTCATCGCCCGAAAATCGTGGTCGATCATGAGTGCGACAGCCCTGCCGTGTGCCGCGACCGCGCACACAAGATTATTTCCGATAGCCGCCTTAACGGGCTGACTCTTTCCGCCGTTGTTCAGGGTCATCGCATCGCTGAGGGGCAATTGTGGAAGCCGATGCAGCGCATTCACGTGATCTCCGAGCCGCACGAAATAGACGGGGTGTTTTTCCTGATGACGCGCAAGTTCACGCGCAACCGCCACGACGGCACGCGCACCGCGTTGACGCTGAAGGAAGATGGTGTGTGGGTGATTGATGCGCACCCGCACAAGAATCAACATCGCCGTGGCAAGAACGCGATGCCGGGCAAGATTATCCCCGTGAGTGCGCCATGAACCCAATCAAGGTGATCGACGAACGCATTAGCCGCAAGCTGGCTAGCATCCGCCTTGCCTTCCGTGGCGTTATCACGCTGGTTAAAGCGGCGGGCGCGGTGCAGTTGGTGCAGCTCGACGGCCTATCCGGCGAGCAGCTGCAAGATGCGGAGTTGTTCCAGCAATACGGCTGCACCAGCAACCCGCCGCCCGGGGCGATGTGCATCGTGTTGCCGTTGGGCGGCAGAACTGCGCACGGCATTGTGATCGCTACTGAGCATGGCTCGTATCGCTTGAAGGGGTTGCAGTCTGGCGAGGTGGCGCTTTATAGCGACGAGGGCGACAGTGTGATTCTCAAGCGCGGGCGCATCATGGAAGTGACGACGGAAACATTCCGGGTGAACGCTTCGACCGCTATCGAGCTGAATTCTCCCACCGTGACGGCCAGCGCCGACTTTGTGGCGCAGGGTGATGTGAGCGACCAAGGCAACAAGTCGATGGCCGATATGCGCACAGTTTTCAACGCGCACCCGCATGCTGTTTCCGGCGCGGTCGCAGCTGCTCCTGAGGGGCAAATGTAATGGATGCTTTTATCTCCCCAATAACCCGCGATTACGTGCTGCTGTCCGGCGCGGCGCAGCGCGATCCGAACGGGCTGGCCAATGCGATCTATCTGCGCTTGAGCGTGCGCCTAGGTAGCTACTGGGCGGATAAGACGCTGGGAAGCCAGCTTTACACGCTGGAGCGCGAAAAGGACGTGGCGCGTGTGGGTTTGTTGGCCAAGCAATACGCCGAGCAGGCGCTTGCGCCCATCTTGGCCGATGGCCGTGCGACCAGCATCACGGTGACTACCGATCAGCCGCACGATGGGCGCTTGTATTTGCTGATTGAGGTGGTCGCGGCCAGCGGTGAGACGTTAACTTTCAAATATCCGGTGAAGGTGATTTAAATGGCATTCCCAACCAAAGATTACAGGCAGGTGCGCGACGATATTTTGCGCGACATCGCCAACCAATTGCCCGAGGCGAACGTCGGGGCGGATTCGGATTATTTTGTCCGGGCGAACGCGACCGGCAACGCGGTCGAGGGGCTATACGAGCACCAGAAGTGGATTGCGCGGCAGATTTTCGCGGACACGGCGGATTCGGACATTCTGGAGCTGCGCCACGCGAACCCGCGCGGGATCACTCGTAAGGCGGCGACGTTTTCAACGGGTGAAATTGTGTTTCAAGGGATTGCAGATAGCGCAATCCCGATTGGAACGGCGGCGACGATTTACGGCATCGGGTTTGTTACTACCGCGTCCAGCGCGATTGGTTTGGACGGTACAGCGACCATTGCGGCCAAGGCCAGCGTAGCGGGTGCTTCCGGCAATCAGGTGGCGGATGCGGTTTTGACGTTGACCTCTGCACCTTCGGGCGTGCAATCGCAAGCCAACATCGTGAGCATGACGGGCGGCACGGACATTGAGACGGTTGCGGATCTGCTGGCGCGTGTGTTGTTTGATATGCGCCTGCCGCCGATGGGTGGCGCTGAGCATGACTATTTTCGCTGGGTGCTGGAAGTGCCGGGAGTGGTGGATGCGTATATTTTTCCCCAGCGCCGCGCGGCGAATTCTGTGGATGTGGTGATTGAGACTGAAGGCGGATTGGCTTCGCCGGAGTTGATCGCCGAGGTATTCGCGCACATTGAAGCGGTGCGTCCGCTTTGTGTGGAT
>JAGVNQ010000258.1 GCA_020053195.1 Sideroxydans sp. | reverse complement strand
GCTGGCAGCGGACAACGCGCGCACCTTCCTCGGCCTCGGCCTGCCCATCATTCAAGGATATGGCTTGAGCGAAACCAGCCCGGTCATCAGCGTGAATAGTCTGGAAAACAACCTGCCCAGCAGCGTGGGCCCTGCATTGGACAATCTGGAAGTGCGTTTGGGCGAACACAACGCGCTGGAAGTGCGCGGCCCCACCGTGATGCTGGGCTACTGGAACAACGAAGCCGCCACCAGCGCCATGTTCACCCCCGACGGCTGGCTCAACACTGGCGACGTGGCGAGTATTGATGCCGCAGGCCGCATCACCATCACCGGACGCATCAAGGAAATCATCGTGTTATCCAACGGCGAAAAAATTCCGCCCAACGACATGGAAGCCGCCATTCTCGCCGATCCTTTATTTGAACAAGTGATGGTGGTGGGCGAAGGCAAAGCGTATCTCGGCCTGCTGGCCGTGGTCAACCGCGAACGTTGGAGCGCCGCCATGAAAGAACGCGGCCTGCCCGCCGACTGGCCGCAAAGCCTGGACAATTCGCAAGCCAAGGCTTACGCCCTGCAACGTGTCTCGCAACAAATCCAATCCTTCCCCGGCTACGCCCGCATCCGCCGCATCGCCCTGCTGAACGAAGCGTGGAGCACCGACAACGGCCTGCTCACACCCACGCTAAAAGTCAAACGCGCCAAGGTGTTGGAACATTATCAGCAGGATTTTTTGGGGTTGTATGAGGGGTATTGAAGGGCAAAAACAAAAAATATTTGCCCGCAGATTACACAGATTCACGCAGATTAAAAGCAAACAACAATTAATCCTAAAAAACGTAGTTGGGGGGGGGTAGGTGCGAATTCATTCGCACCTACAATTGCGGCGTAACACAATTAATTTTCAAGGAACTCATCTTCAACTTGGTTTTTCAGCAAAATATAAAAAGCTCGCTTCGGAGTGCCTTTTTTTATTCCATTCAACCTGGATACTCCATTAGAGACTAACCCCTCCCAACCTCCCGAGCCAAACCTGCTCTCCCCCCTGATAAGGGGGAGTTGGAGGCGGTTTTGATCCTTATGAATTCTTTGAGTTCAATCAAAACCCCTGTGTTCAGCCTTGCCGTCGCCCGCTCAAGGCGCAATCTGCAATTGCCCCGGATCAAGCAACAAATAGCGGGCGAAGCGCCCTTCTTCCCGGCTGCCGTCGTCGCTCACGATCATGATCCGTTGCCGCCCATCAATCACGGCAGGGGTGATGCCTTCCGCGTGTTCAAAGCCCGGCACACCGGGAACGGTGACGTGGCGCGCGCGATCACCCGGGCGACCGCTCCAGAACCAGAGCTGAAAATGTACCCGCTCGCGCGCCACCGGGCCGCTGATGAGCAGATAGCCATCGAGGGCGGGAATCCAGGAAATGCCGCGAATACCGTTGCCGCCGAGATCGAGTTTTTCCAGCGTGGCCGAGATGCGCGGCGACGCGCCCGCATCGAACATCGCCGACGGATTTTCGACGCGGGCGATGAGCGCGTGATTGTCCGACAAGGGACTGCGAAAACCGATCAGCAGCGCCTGATGATCGGGCGTAATTTCCAGCGCCTCGATATTGAGTCCGCCGCTGTTTTTTACATCGCGGATTTCGGCGGCACGCGCCAGCACGGGGTGTGCCGCCGCCAGCGCGGACTTCAGCCCTTTCACCACTTCGGTCTCCACCACGCGCTCGCCGTCGATGCGGAAGCGCACCAGTTTTTCGCGCGACTTTTTCTCGTCGCCGTCACCGTCGCGCGAGTGCGAAGTCAGCGCATAAATCAACCCGGCGCGGTCGATAGCGATCCCTTCCAAATCATCCAGCTTCCAGAAATTCTCATCACCTTGAAACCAGCCCGGCTCCAGTGCCTCGCTACGCACGCTGCCATCCGCATGAAGCGTGACCAAACTGAACGGATGTTGCTTCTCATCCTCCACCACCAGAAAACGTCCGTCCGGCAACTGCTGGATTGCGGATGGCTCGTAAATTCCGGTTAATGCCAGAAACATGAGGAGGTTGTTCATAGCCAAAAAGTTTATTACCAGCCCGATTCGCGTTCCGGGGTGGCGGTGATTTTGTGGATGCTCAAGTCGGCACCGTTGAATTCTTCTTCATGGGTGAGGCGGATACCGACGAATTTCTTCATCAGACCATACACGATGAAGCCGCCCGCCAGCGCGATGCCTATACCCAGCAAGGTGCCGAGCAGTTGCGACATGAAGCTGACTCCACCCAAACCGCCGAATGCTTTTAATCCGAAGATGCCCGCCGCGATGCCGCCCCATGCGCCGCATAAGCCGTGCAGCGGCCATACGCCCAACACGTCGTCGATTTTCCAGCGATTTTGGGTAAGGGTGAACATCCACACGAACAGACCGCCTGCCACGCCGCCGACGATCAGCGCGCCCAGCGGGTGAAACAGATCGGAGCCTGCGCACACAGCGACCAGTCCGGCCAGCGGGCCGTTGTGGACAAAGCCGGGGTCGTTGCGGCCTACCCACAGCGCGACCAGTGTGCCGCCGACCATCGCCATGAGCGAGTTGACCGCGACCAGTCCGCTGATTTTGTCCACAGTTTGCGCGCTCATCACGTTAAAGCCGAACCAGCCCACGGTCAGTATCCATGCGCCCAAGGCGAGGAAGGGAATGCTGGAAGGCGGGTGTCCGGCCACTTGGCCTTCTTTGCCGTAACGTCCGCGCCGCGCGCCCAGCATCAGCACGGCCACCAGCCCGATCCAGCCGCCCACGGCATGTACCACCACCGAACCGGCGAAGTCGTGGAAGGCCGCGCCGAAGCTGGCGGTCAGCCATTCCTGCACGCCGAAGCGGCCATTCCACGCGATGCCTTCGAAGAATGGATAAACGAAGCCGACCAGCACGAAGGTGGCGGCGAGCATGGGGTTGAAGCGTGCGCGTTCGGCCACGCCGCCGGAAACGATGGCGGGGATGGCAGCGGCGAAGGTGAGCAGGAAGAAAAATTTCACCAGCTCGTAGCCGTTCTTTTGCGCCAGATCTTCCGCGCCCACGAAGAAGTTGGTGCCGTAAGCGATGCTGTAGCCGATGAAGAAATACGCCAGCGTGGAGACGGCAAAATCAGTGAGGATTTTTACCAGCGCGTTGACTTGGTTCTTTTTGCGCACCGTGCCGAGTTCCAGAAATGCGAACCCGGAGTGCATGGCGAGCACCATAATCGCGCCCAGCAAGATGAATAATGCATCAGTTCCGACCTTCAAGTTTTCCATGTTATCTCCATAAAAGTGCAATCCGGCGCTAGGCATGCAAGCCTTGTGCCACTTAATGCTGCCGTTGATTTATAGAGTAATTATATTTTTACGTGAAGGAGTGTGGAAACAAAATTCCCTATCTTGGTGCTTTGCCTGAAATCGCGCACCACAACGATGCCTTATTTCGGTGCAGACCAATTCCCGTGCAGCATCTTTTCCAACCAGAACAAACCGACGATGGTTTTGCTTTCGTTGATCTTGCCCAAGCGTATCCATTCGATGGCCTCGCTCAACGACAACTCGAACACTTCGAGAAATTCGCCGTCATCCAGATTGCGCCCCACATGGCTTAGGCCACGCGCCAGAAAATATTCCATGCGCTCGTCGGCATAGCCTATGCACGGCCACGCGGTGGTCAGGTGTATCCATTCGCTTGCCACATAGCCGGTTTCTTCCAGCAACTCGCGCTGCGCGGTGACCAGAATGTCTTCGCCGTGGTCGATTTTTCCGGCGGGAAGCTCAATGAATTCGCGGCGCGGCGGATAACGGAACTGGCGTTCCATCACCAAGTTGCCGTTGTCGAGCAATGCCAGTACGGCGACCGCACCGGGATGAGTGATGTATTCGCGCGTGCTGGTGCTGCCGTCCGGCAACAGCACGGTGTCCTTGCGCACTTCGATGAAATTGCCCGCGTATTTGAGGGCGGTGTCGAGTTGGGTTTCGGTCAGGCTCATGTCAATTCAACGCTCATAAAAAAACCCACCACAGAGACACCGAGACACAGAGGAACAACCCAGAGAAAACCCTTTTTGGTTTTGCTTTGGTTTGGTTTTCTCTGTGCCTCTGTGTCTCTGTGGTGAATGGTTTTGATTCTGGATCAGCTCTTCTTCACCACCTGCATCGCGGTCGCCACCATGCCTGCGATGTCGGCGGCGTTGCCGGGCAGGATCATGGTGTTGCCTTGTTTGGCGATGTTGCCGAAGGCATCGACGAAACGTTCGGCGACTTTGAGATTCACCGCCACCAGCCCGTTCTCGTTGTTGATGGCGTTGGCCACCACTTTGATGGATTCGGCGGTGGCATTGGCTACCAGCAGCAACGCTTCGGCTTCGCCTTGCGCGTTGTTGATGGCCGCCTGTTTTGAACCTTCCGATTCGCGGATGGAGGCGGTCATTTTGCCTTCGGCGATGTTAATCTCTTCCTGCTTTTTGCCTTCCGATTGCGCGATCAGCGCGCGTTTTTCGCGCTCGGCGGTAATCTGCTTTTGCATCGCGGCCAGCACTTGTTGCGGCGGCGTAATGTCCTTGATTTCGTAACGTAACACTTTCACGCCCCAGTTCGGGCTGGCCTCGTCCAGCGCGAACACCACGGTGCGGTTGATCGCTTCGCGGTCTTCCAGCAACTTGTCCAGATCGCGTCTGCCGCATTCTGAACGCAGCGCGGTTTGCGCCAGCATGGTGATCGCCGCCAGATAATTGGACGTGCCATAACTGGCGCGCGCCGCATCGGTCACCTGGTAATACAACACACCATCGACTTGCACTTGCGTGTTGTCGCGCGTGATACAAACTTGCGGTTCGATGTCGATGGGGAATTCGGTGAGGCGGTGGCGGTAAGCGACGCGATCGATGAACGGAATCACGGTGTTCAATCCCGGCTCCAGCGTGGCGTGATATTTGCCCAGACGCTCGACCACCCACGCATTCTGCTGCGGCACGATCTTGATGACCTGGAACGCAAAAAATATTGCGAAGATGCCCAGTACGATGACAAAAATATCCATGCTTTTCTCCCTTATTGAATAATCAACATTGACCCGACTATATCCTTGGTGCGCCAAGTCTGGCGCGAACTGTCGGCCACCGCCTCGTCCGCCAGACGCGCATCCCACTCCGCGCCGCGATAGCTGACGCGCGCATTCCGCTCATCTTTCCAACTGACCACTTGCACGTCCTGCCCGAGGTCGTTGGCCAGATTGCTGCGCCCTGCCGGTTCGGCATGTTGTTTTTTCCAGCGATGGGTCAGCCCAACACTGACCGAACACAACAACGCCGCCAACACCACTTGCACCGGCCACGACACGCCGAAGAAAGCCGCCAGCCCCGCCACCGCCAGCCCGAAAGCGACCGCCAGCAAATACAGCGTGCCACTCATCATCTCGACCACGATCAACCCCACCGCGAACATCCACCACAACCAATACGCTTCCATCATGGACTCTCCTGTATCAATAAAACGAATATTTCCAACACCACCTCACGGGAAGGCGCATGGATAGGCGATCTACGTCATATACCGCGTGAAGAATGGCGTATTTATTGGCTTGGCGCGATATGGTAAAAACAAAAATCATTTTAGCCACGGATGAACACGGATGAAACACGGATAAACAACTTCTTATCTGGCAACCGGTACATCACATTTCGAGTGAGTTGCAACTCTCGTGTAACCCACGTTTTATCCGTGGCAATCCGTGTTCATCCGTGGCTAATTTTTTCTTTATCAATACCAGCCCGTCGCCCTCCCTTTCCACACTTGCGCCATTTTGCCACGATTGCGCAGCACAATGAAAAACTCCCGCACGTGGCGGGAGTTTTTTGGATAAGCAAACTGCTTGGACTAATGCAGCAGCGACTGTTGTACCGAAACCGCGCAGATCGACATCAGCGTGCCGGGCAGAATACCCAGCGCCAGCACGGCGAGGCCGTTGATGGAGATGAGCAGGCTGCTGTCGGGTTGGATGTAGATTTTTTCGTGGCTTTCCGGCGCGTCGAAATAAATCAGCTTGACGATGCGCAAGTAGTAGAACGCGCCGATCAGCGAAAACAGCACGGCCATGATAACCAGTTGGATATGACCGGCTTGCAGCGCCGCGTTGAGCACCGAAAACTTGGCGTAGAAGCCCACGGTGGGCGGCACGCCGGCCATGGAAAACATCAACAGCAGCATCATGAACGCGAGCCACGGGCTGCGCTGGTTGAGGCCTTTGAAGTCGTTGATGTTGTCGGCCTCGAAACCTTCGCGCGACATCAACATAATCATGCCGAAACCGCCCAGACTCATCAGCACATAAACCACGGCGTAGAACATGGCCGAGCCGTAACCTTCGATGGTGCCGCTCATCACGCCGACCAGCAGGAAGCCCATGTGGGCAATGGTCGAATAGGCGAACATGCGTTTGAGGTTGGTTTGCGCGATGGCGGTGATATTGCCCACGGCCATCGACATCACGGCGAGGATCATCAGCATGCCCGACCAGTGGATCATCAGCGGCTGCATGGATTCCACCAGAATGCGCATGACAAAAGCGAACGCGGCCAGCTTGGGCGCAGTGCCGATGAACATGGTCATGGCGGTGGGCGCGCCGTGATACACGTCCGGCACCCACATATGGAACGGCACTGCGCCCAGTTTGAACGCCAGTCCCGATACGATAAACACCAAGCCAAACACCAGCAGCGTCTGGTTGGGCGCGCCGTGCTGGATCACTTGCGAGATGCGGTTGATGTCCAGCGATCCGGTCGCGCCGTAAACCATGGACATACCGTACAACAGAAAGCCGGAAGCCATCGCGCCAAGGATGAAATATTTCATCGCGGCTTCGGTGGCGGTGGCGGAATCGCGCTGTAAGGCAACCATGGCGTACAAACTCAATGCGAGCAGTTCCAGCCCGAGATACAGCGAGAGAAAGTTGCTGGCGGAGATCATCACCATCATGCCCAGCGTGGCGAACAGCGCCAGCGCCATGAACTCGCCAGTGAACAGGCCGCGCGCCAACAGGTAACTGCGCGAATACACCAGCATCATCGACACCGACAGATAAGTCAGCAGCTTGAGCACGTCCGACATCATGTCGTCCACGAACATGTGGTTAAACAAATGCGCGATACCAGCCTGATGCGTGAACACGGTAATCAGCGAGCAACCCAGCAGGCTGGCCTGCACCAGCAGATAAGTCATGGTCTTGGCTTGGTTGACAATGAACAGGTCGGCGATGAGGATCACGCTCACCATCACGAGCAAAAAGAACTCGGCGTAAATCGGGGACAAGGAAGCGAGAAGATTCATGTTTGCCTCAATTCAGAACTTTGGGAGTAGCCAGATGCACCAGCAGGTCGTTGACCGATGCGTGCATGATGTCGGCGAACGGCAAGGGATACAGCCCCATGCCGAGCACGCTGATGGCGAGCAACGAGAACACGATTATTTCGCGCGTGCCGATGTCGTGCAGATGGGCGACGTGGTCGTTGGCGACCGCGCCGAAAATCACGCGTTTGTACATCCACAGCGTGTAGGCCGCGCCGAAAATCAGCGTGCTGGCAGCGGCGAAGGCGTACCAGAAGTTGGCCTTGACTGCGCCCATGATGACCATGAACTCGCCCACGAAACCGGACGTGCCGGGCAGGCCGCTGTTGGCCATGGCGAACAGCATGAAGAAAGCAGCGAACACCGGCATCTTGTTGGCCACGCCACCGTAATCGACGATCTGGCGCGAATGCACGCGGTCATACAACACGCCGATACACAGGAACAGCGCGCCGGCCACGAAGCCGTGCGAGATCATCTGCAATAACGCGCCTTCCATGCCGTAGGCGTTAAAGATGAAGAAGCCGAGGGTGACAAAACCCATGTGCGAAATTGACGAATACGCCACCAGTTTTTTCATGTCGGCTTGGGTCAGCGCGACCAGACCGATATACACCACGGCGATCAGCGACAGCGCGATCATCACCGGAGCCAGATAGTGGCTGGCATCGGGCGCGATGGGCATGGAGAAACGGATGAAACCGTAAGCGCCGACTTTCAGCATGATCGCCGCCAACACCACCGAGCCGCCGGTGGGCGCTTCGACGTGCGCGTCCGGCAACCAGGTATGCACCGGAAACATCGGCACTTTCACCGAGAACGCCATGAAGAAAGCGATGAACACCAGAATCTGCGCGTTCAGCGACGGCATGGGCATGCGGTGGAAATCGAGGATGGCGAAGCTGCCGCCGGATTGCTGGTACAGGTACAACAAGGCCACCAGCATCAGCAGCGAACCCATCAGTGTGTAAAGGAAGAACTTGAGCGCCGCATACACGCGATTCGGTCCGCCCCACACGCCGATGATGATGAACATGGGGATCAGCATCGCTTCCCAGAACACGTAGAACAACATCGCGTCGAGCGAGGCGAACACACCGTTGACCAGACCGGACATGATGAGGAACGCCGCCATGTATTGCGCCACGCGCTTCTCGATCACTTTCCAACCGGCAATGACCACCAGCGGTGTGAAGAAACTGTTGAGCAACACGAACAACACCGAGATACCGTCAATACCGAGGTGGTAGTGGATGTTGAAACGGACGATCCAGTCTTCGCGCACCACGAACTGCATGGCGCTGGTCATGCGGTCAAAGCCGGTATAAAGCGGGATGGTGACCAGGAAGCTCAATATCGCGCCAACCAGCGCGATGACGCGAGCCAGATGCGCGTTGCGGTCGTTGCCGGTCGCCAGCACCAGCAACCCGAAGATGATGGGCAGCCAGATGACGACGCTTAACAGGTGGTATCCAAAAATCATGCTTGTTCCTTCAGCTTTTCTCTAGTACTGCTTATACGAACCATGTGCGCACGGTGAGCAGTGCGGACACGCCGATAATCATCCAAAACGCGTAGTGATAGACATAGCCCGTTTGCAGGCCGCGCATCACGCCGGAGAACAGACCGACCATTTTGGCCGTGCCATTCACGAAAAAGCCGTCGATGATTTTCACGTCGCCAAACTTCCACAGGAAGCGGCTGGCAGCGCGCGCGCCACCCGCGAAGAACCAGTCGTTGAAACGGTCGAAGTAATACTTCTGGTCGAGCACGGTGTAGATGATCTCGAAGCGGTGTTTGATCGCCGCCGGAATATCCGGGCGTTTCATGTAGAAGAACCACGCACTGCCCGCCCCCGCCAGCGCCAGCCAGAACGGCAGCGTGGTCACCGAATGCAGCGCCATGGCGAACGCGCCGTGGAACTCTTCGCGCATTTCGGTCAAGGCGTGGTGGTCGTGGCCGATATAAATCGCGTCGAGGAAAAAGTCGCCGAACAACATCGGCTCGATGGTGATGAAACCGATTAACACCGACGGGACCGCCAGCAGGATCAGCGGCCAGGTCACTACGCCCGACGGCTCGTGCGGTTTCTGCCCCGGCTTCAAACCGTGATGGTGATCTGTCGATGCTTCTTCATCATCGTGATCGCCATGATGGTCGTGGTGAGCTTTACCGAAACGCTCTTCACCATGGAACACCAGAAAGTACATGCGGAAAGAATAGAAGGCGGTGACGAATACACCCAACACAACCGCGAAATAGGCGAAACCCGAACCCGGCAGATGCGACATGCCCACCGCTTCGATGATGCTGTCCTTGGAATAGAAGCCGGAGAAAAACGGCGTGCCGATCAAAGCCAGCGAACCGATGAGCGAGGTGATCCAGGTAATCGGCAAATATTTGCGCAAGCCGCCCATGTTGCGGATGTCCTGATCGTGGTGCATGGCGATGATGACCGAACCCGCACCCAGGAACAGCAGTGCTTTGAAAAAGGCGTGTGTCATCAGGTGGAACACCGCCACCGAGTAAGCCGATGCGCCCAGCGCCACAGTCATGTAACCGAGTTGCGACAACGTGGAATACGCCACCACGCGTTTGATGTCGTTCTGGATGATGCCGAGGAAGCCCATGAACAGAGCGGTGATCGCGCCGATAATCATCACGAAAGACAACGCGGTTTCGGATAATTCAAACAGCGGCGACATACGCGCCACCATGAAAATACCGGCGGTCACCATGGTCGCGGCGTGGATCAGCGCGGAGATCGGGGTCGGGCCTTCCATCGAATCGGGCAGCCACACGTGCAGCGGAAACTGCGCGCTTTTGCCCATCGCGCCGATGAACAGCAGAATACAAATCGCGGTCAGCAGCCCCACCGACAGACCGGGGATGGGAGCTATATCGTTGACATAGTTGTGCGCGTTGGCGAAAACTGACGCGTAATCCAGCGTGCCGAATACCATCAGCACCAGCGCGATGCCCAGCAGGAAACCGAAGTCACCCACACGGTTGACCAGAAACGCTTTGAGGTTGGCGTAAATCGCCGTGGGGCGGGTGTACCAGAAACCAATCAGCAGATAAGAAACCAGTCCCACCGCTTCCCAGCCGAAGAACAGTTGCATGAAGTTGTTGGCCATCACCAGCATCAGCATGGAGAAGGTGAACAGCGAGATGTAGCTGAAGAAACGCTGGTAGCCGGGATCTTCCTGCATGTAGCCGATGGTGTAGATATGCACCATGAGCGAGACGAAAGTCACCACCAGCATCATCATCACGGTCAGGCGGTCGATCAGGAAACCAATTTCAAAGCTGGTGTCGCCCGAAGCCATCCATTTATAAACTGTGCCGTTAAACAGATGCCCCGCCATCACGTCCTGGAATATCGCCAGCGATGCCATGAACGACACAGCCACCAATGCAATCGTAATGCGGTGCGACCAAGTACGTCCCAGCACTTTGCCGAACAGACCGGCAGCGAGCGCGCCGACCAGCGGAGCTAGGGGAACCAGTAAATAGAGATTCAGCATGTCCATGAGCATTAACCTTTCAAGCTGCCGAGATCATCTACGTTAATGGTGCGCAGATTGCGGAACAGCACCACCAAAATCGCCAGACCAATCGCCGCTTCCGCAGCCGCCACGGTCAGAATGAAAAACACGAATATCTGTCCCGCCGTGTCGTTCAGATAATGCGAGAACGCGACAAAGTTGGTGTTCACCGCCAGCAGCATCAGCTCGATTGCCATCAGCAACACGATCAGATTTTTGCGGTTGAGGAAAATGCCGACCACGCTGATCGCGAACAGCACCGCGCTCAACACCAGATAATGCGATAGACCCAGATTCAACATGTTCTCCCCTTTGCTTTAATCTGCGGTGTGATCGCCCGACACGACGACATCCTGCGCCACGCCAGCCTCGCTGGCGGATGGCACGGACACGATACGCAGGCGATCCTGTTTTTTGACTTTGACCTGCTGGCTGATGTCCTGCCGTTTGGCATCGCGGCGGCGGCGCAAGGTCAGCGCAATCGCGGCCACCATCGCCACCAGCAAAATCACGGCGGCCAGCTCGAACGGATATACGTATTCGGTATAAATCAAACGTCCCAGTTCTTTGGTGTTGCTGTAGTCGGCGGCATGCACGACCGGCGTTTTTCCGGCACTAATCTCCGGCGCGCCCAGCACCCACACCATCTGCACGCCGATGACTGCCGCCAGCAGCAAGCCGACCGGCAGCCAGCGCAAAAAGCCGACGCGCAACTGTTCGATATTGATGTCCAGCATCATCACCACAAACAGGAACAACACCATCACCGCGCCGACATACACCAGCACCAGCGCGATAGCGAGGAACTCGGCTTCCAGCAACAACCAGATGCCTGAACTGCTGACAAAAGCCAGCACCAGAAACAGCACGGCATGTAACGGGTTGCGCGCGGTAATCACACACAGCGCCGCGAACACGGTCACGGCGGCAAACAGGTAGAACAGGGTTTCAATGTTCATGGCTATCCTCTAATTACCGGTACTTGGCATCGGCGGCTCTATCCAGAGCGATTTGCGCTTCGTGGTTCGCACCGTTCGCCAGCAGCATTTCCTTGGTGTAATACAAGTCGCCGCGATTTTCGCCGTGGTATTCATACACGCGCGTTTCGACAATGGCATCCACCGGGCAGGACTCCTCGCAAAAGCCGCAGAAGATGCATTTTGTCAGGTCGATGTCGTATTGCGTGGTGCGGCGCGAACCGTCCGCCCGCTCGGCCACTTCGATCTTGATCGCCATGGCCGGACACACCGCTTCGCACAGTTTGCAGGCGATGCAACGCTCTTCGCCGTTCGGATAGCGGCGCTGCGCGTGCAGGCCACGGAAACGGAAACTCTGCGGCGTTTTTTCCTCGGGATACTCGATCGTGATGTGGCGCGCGAAAAAATATTTCCCGGTCACGGTCATGCCCTTGAGCAATTCGAGCAGTAAAAAACTCTTGAAGAAATTGATGAGATTTTTCATATTTTTATCCCCGACCGCTTACCAGAACCAATACGGTGTTTGCATCCAGGTGGCGACCACCACCACCCACACCAGCGTCAACGGAATAAACACTTTCCAGCCCAGGCGCATCAGTTGGTCGTAGCGGTAGCGCGGGAAGGTCGCGCGGAACCACAGGAAGAAGAACAACATGAGACTCATTTTGCCCAGCATCCAGAACAAGCCGGGAATGGCATCCGTCAGCGCGCCGATCAGCGGCCAGCCGTGGAAAGGATTGAGCCAGCCGCCGAGGAACATCACCGCAGTCAAGGTGGCGATCAGCATCATGTTGGCGTATTCGGCCAAGAAGAACAGCGCGAAACCCATGCCGGAATATTCGACGTGGAAACCCGCCACAATTTCCGACTCGCCTTCGGCCATATCGAACGGCGAACGGTTGGTTTCGGCCACACCCGCGATGAAATACACCACGAACATCGGGAACAACGGAATCCAGTACCAGCCGAACATGCCGTAGTCGCTCTGTTGGCCGCGCACGATTTCACCCAGATTCATGCTCTGCGCCGCCAACAACACGCACACCAGCGCAAAACCCATGGCCAGTTCATACGACACGATTTGCGCGGCGGAACGCAACGCGCCGAGGAAAGCGTATTTGGAGTTGGAAGCCCATCCGGCGATGATGATGCCGTACACCCCGAGCGAGGTCATCGCCAACAGGAACAGCAGCCCGGCATTCACGTCCGCCAGAATCAATCCGTCGTCGAAGGGAATCACCGACCATGCCGCCAACGCGGGAGCCAGCGCCAGCGCGGGAGCCGCGATGAACAGAAATTTATTGGCCCCGGTCGGAATAATGATTTCTTTGCACAACAGCTTTACGCCGTCGGCGATGGGCTGCATCAATCCCCAATAGCCGACGCGGTTGGGACCGGGACGAATCTGCATGAAGCCCAGCACTTTGCGCTCGGCCAAAGTCAGGTAGGCCACGCCGAGCATCAGCGGAGCAACGATGAGCACTATCTTCACCACCGTCCAGATCAGCAGCCAGGCGGAACCGAACAAGTCCAGCCCCGTCTGTTGCAAAGTTTGCAGCAGTTCCATCATGCGCGCTCCACTGAAATTGTTCCGAACATCGCACCCAAGGCAGCAGTCGCCGCATGGCCTGTCGCCACACGCACCACGCCTTTGGGCAACTTATCGTCTGCCGCTGCAAGCAGTTTCACGCTGCCCTGCCCCTGGCTGACATTGACTGTCTCTCCCGCTTGTACGCCGAGTTTTTTCAACTCGTCGCTGTGCAGCCAGACTTGCGGCAGCGCGGCATCCGCCGTGGCCTGCAACGGCGCGGAACGGCGCACTACCGCATCGGTGGCGTAGATCGGTACATCGCTCACGCGTTGCAAACCCGAGGATTGAGGAGTGGGGATTGCGGATTGAGCGGTCGCTGGCGACGCATTGTTCAATTTCGCCGCAATATCCATTCCGCCTATGGCTTCGTCGCGCACGGCTTCGGATGAATCGAACTCGAAACCTTCCACTTTCAGCAGGTTACCCAACACGCGCAACACTTTCCACGCCGGACGCGCTTCGCCTTGCGGCTTGACAGCGCCCTTGAAGCTCTGCACGCGACCTTCGCAGCTCACGAACGTACCCGAGGTTTCCAGATACGGTGCGATGGGCAGCAATACGTCGGCATATTCGGTGGCGTGATGTTTGTAGGCGGACAATGCGATCACCAGATCGGCAGCCTGCATCGCGGCGATGGCTTGCTGCGGGTTGGCGCAATCCAGTTCCGCTTCCACGTTCAACAACAAGTAAGCCTTGCGCGGCGCAGCCAGCATGGATGCGGCATTCAAGCCCTTCGCGCTAGGCGTGGCTTGCGCCAGATAGCCGCCCACGCTGTTCGCCGCTTCGCCGAGGAAGCCGAATTTGCCGTTAGTGGCTGCCGCGATTTGTTGCGCTAGCGCTTGAATTTGCGCGGCTTGCGGATGTTGCTGCGCGAAATTGCCGAGCAACACCACCACGCGCTGACCGCTGCTCAAACTGCCCGCGATACCGTCGGTCTGTTTCGCGGCAACGGCTTTGGCGATTTGCGCCAAAGTTTCCACTATCGCGTCCGGTGCAACGATGGCTTTGTTCGCCAGCGGCATCAACAAATCGTCATCGGCGGAATGAATAATGTTGGCTTGCGCGCCTTTTCTCACCGCGCGGCGGATACGCGCCGCCAGCACTGGATGATCCTTGCGCAGGAAGCTGCCCACGATCAACAAGCGGTCGGCTTGCCCCACATCGGCGATGCTCATGCCCAACCAAGGAGCGCCTTGTTGTTTGCCGTCAGTGCTGAAATCGGACTGGCGCAAGCGGAAATCAACGTTGTCGCTGCCGATGCCGCGCATCATTTTTTGCAGCAAATAAAGTTCTTCCAGCGTGGAGTTGGCGGTCGCCAAAGCGCCGATCTGCTCCGCTCCCGCGCCGTTGGCGAGGTGGCGCATCCCGTTGGCCGCAAACTCCAGCGCAACTTGCCATGGCACTTCCTGCCATTGGCCGTCTTTCTTAATCATCGGCTTGGTCAGGCGCTCGCTTGAATTCAGCCCTTCATAAGCGAACCTGTCTTTGTCAGACAACCAGCATTCGTTGATGGCTTCGTTCTCGATGGGCAACACGCGCAACACGCGGTTGTTTTTGGTATGGACTGCCAAGCCGGAACCCAGGCTGTCGTGCGCGCTCACCGAGCGGCGGCGCGACAGTTCCCACGAGCGCGCTTTGTAGCGGAACGGCTTGCTGGTCAACGCGCCGACCGGGCACAAGTCGATCACGTTGCCGGAGAGTTCGGAATTGATAGTGCCGGACACGAAGGACATCACCTCGGCGTGTTCGCCACGGAAGGCTTGTCCGAGTTCCATTTGCCCTGCGACCTCTTGCAGGAAACGCACGCAACGGGTGCAGTTGATGCAGCGGCTCATTTCTTCCGCCGACACCAACGGCCCCAAATCTTTGCCCAGCACCACGCGCTTTTCTTCGTGGTAGCGGGAATTTCCGCCGCCGTAGCCGACCGACATGTCCTGCAACATACACTCGCCGCCCTGATCGCAGATCGGGCAATCCAGCGGGTGGTTCACCAGCAGGAATTCCATCACGCCTTTTTGCGCTTTCACCGCTTGCTCGGAATGGGTGAACACCTTCATGCCTTCGGCCACTGGCGTGGCGCAGGCGGGCAGCGGCTTGGGCGCTTTCTCCACTTGCACCAGACACATGCGGCAGTTGGCGGCGATGGAAAGTTTTTTGTGATAGCAGAAATGCGGGATGGCGATACCGGCCAAATGCGCGGCCTCGATCACGGTCGCGCCGTTTTCCGTCTGTATCTTTATGCCGTCGATTTCGATGTTAATCATTGCTCACCCGTCCGTCTGATTACACCAAGCAGCGCTTGTGTTCGATGTGGTATTCGAATTCCTTGCGGAAGTGTTTAAGCATGCCTTGCACCGGCCACGCCGCCGCATCGCCCAACGCGCAAACGGTGCGTCCGGCGATGTTGTCGCACAGCGACAGCAGCAAATCGAGGTCTTCCGGCTTGCCTTCGCCATGTTCAATGCGGTGGATGATGCGGTACAACCAGCCCGTGCCTTCGCGACAAGGCGTGCATTGGCCGCAGGATTCTTCAAAATAGAAATAGGACAGCCGCTCCAGCGCCTTCACCATGCAGGTGGTTTCGTCCATCACGATCACCGCACCGGAACCGAGATAAGAACCGGCTTTCTGCAGCGAGTCGTAATCCAGATTCACATCCATCATGATCTCGGCGGGCAACACCGGCATGGAAGAACCGCCGGGAATCACCGCCTTCAATTTGTGGCCGTTGCGCACGCCGCCCGCCAGTTCCAACAGCTTCTTGAACGGCGTGCCCATCGGCAACTCGAAGTTGCCGGGGTTGTTCACGTGGCCGGAAATGGAGAACAGCTTGATGCCGCCGCTGTTGGGCACGCCCAGCTCGGCGAACTTCTGTCCGCCTTCGCAGATGATGTAAGGGATGCTGGCAAATGTTTCGGTGTTGTTGATGGTGGTCGGTTTGCCGTACAGGCCGAAGCTGGCCGGGAACGGCGGCTTGAAGCGCGGCTGGCCTTTTTTGCCTTCGATGGATTCGAGCAACGCCGTTTCTTCGCCGCACACATAAGCACCGTAACCCATGTGGTTGTGCAGGTCGAATTCAAAATCGAAGCCGAGAATGTTCTTGCCCAGATAACCCGCTTTGCGCGCTTCTTCGCAAGCCGCTTCCATGACCTCGTAGGCTTCGAATATCTCGCCGTGGATATAGTTGTAACCGGCCTTCACGCTCATGGTGTAAGCGGCGATGGCCATGCCTTCGATCAGCACGTGCGGGTTGTAGCGCAGGATGTCGCGGTCTTTGCATGTGCCCGGCTCGCCTTCGTCCGAGTTGCACACCAAATATTTCACGCCGTCGTAGTTCTTCGGCATGAAGCTCCATTTCAGCCCGGTGGGGAAACCCGCGCCGCCGCGACCGCGCAGGCCGGAAGCTTTCACTTCGGCGATGATCGCATCGGCCGACATTTTTTCGGTCAGCACTTTGCGCAACGCCTGGTAGCCGCCCGCTTTGACATAGTTATCCAGCTTCGCCAGCCCGTCAGCGGCTGTCGCCAAAATGATTTGCGCGCTCATTGCTTATCCAGTTCTGCCAGAATCTGGTCGATTTTTTCGTTGGTCAATCGACCGCACAATTGTTTGTTGTTGATGGAAAACATCGGCGCATCCACACAAGCACCCATGCATTCACCTTCGCGAATACCATATTTGCCGTTTGCTGTGACTTCTCCCAAACCGATGCCGAGCCGCTTGTGCAAATGTTCCAGCGTATCGCCCGAACCGCACAACTGGCACGACAGATTGGTACACACGGTCAGCGTGTATTGACCCATCGGTTTGAGGTTGTACATGTGGTAAAAAGTGGCGACCTCGAACACGGCCATCTGCGGCATGCCCAGATATTCGGCGATGTCGCTCATGTCGTCGGGGGCAATCCAGCCCTTCTCGTCCTGCACGAAACGCAATGCCGCCATCACGGCAGATTGACGCTGATCGGCGGGATATTTTTTCAGCTCTTTGTCAATGAGCGTAATGATTTGTTGGGATAGCATTAGCGGTCAATCTCCCCGAAAACAATGTCCTGTGTACCGATGATGGCGACCACGTCGGCGATCATGTGGCCGCGCGCCATTTCATCCAAGCTGGCCAAATGCGCGAAACCCGGTGCGCGAATTTTCATGCGGTAAGGTTTGTTGGCCCCATCCGACACCAGATAGATGCCGAACTCGCCCTTGGCATGTTCGATGGCGGAATAAACTTCGCCAGCGGGCACATGAAAGCCCTCGCTGAACAATTTGAAGTGGTGGATCAGCTCTTCCATGTTCTGTTTCATGGCTTCGCGTTTAGGCGGGGCGAACTTCAGATCGTCTGTCATCACCGGCCCGGGATTCGCGCGCAGCCAAGCGATACATTGTTTAATGATGCGGTTGGATTGGCGCATTTCTTCCACGCGCACCAGATAACGGTCGTAACAATCGCCTTCGCTACCGACAGGGATGTCGAAATCCAAACGGTCGTAAACTTCGTACGGCTGTTTCTTGCGCAGATCCCACACCACGCCCGAGCCGCGCAACATGGGTCCGGTGAAACCCAGCGCCATCGCGCGTTCCGGCGATACCACACCGATGCCCACAGTGCGCTGCTTGAAGATGCGATTATCGGTCAGCAGCGTTTCATACTCGTCCACCAGTTTGGGGAAACGGCTGGCAAAATCATCCAGAAAATCGAGCAGCGAACCCTGGCGGTTTTCGTTCAATTTCTTGATTGCTTCCGCGTTGTGAATCTTGCTCGCTTTGTATTGCGGCATCGTATCCGGCAAGTCCCGATATACGCCGCCCGGACGGTAGTAGGCCGCATGCATGCGCGCGCCGGAAACCGCCTCGTAAGCATCCATCAAATCTTCGCGTTCGCGGAAGGTGTAGAACAGAGGCGACATCGCACCAACGTCCATCGCGGAAGCACCAAGCCACAACAGATGATTGAGAATGCGCGTGATCTCGTCGAACATGACGCGTATGTACTGCGCGCGCAGCGGCACTGCTATGCCCGCCAGTTTCTCGATCGCCATCACGTAGGCGTGCTCGTTGAGCATCATGGACACGTAGTCCAAGCGATCCATATAGGGAACGGATTGCAAATAGGTTTTGTGTTCGGCCAGCTTCTCGGTCGCGCGGTGCAACAGGCCGATGTGCGGGTCGGCACGTACAATCACTTCGCCGTCCAGCTCCAGCACCAGACGCAACACGCCGTGCGCAGCCGGATGCTGCGGACCGAAGTTCATGGTGTAATTTTTTATCTCCGCCATAACGTTGCCTTCTCTATTCGCTTAGGAACGACCGTAATTTTGTTCGCGCATACTGCGCGGTGTGATCTCGCGCGGCTCGATGGTGACCGGCTCATAAATCACGCGTTTCTGCGCCGAGTCGTAGCGCATTTCGACGTGACCGGACAGCGGGAAGTCTTTGCGGAACGGATTGCCGACAAAGCCGTAATCGGTGAGCAGGCGGCGCAGATCTGGATGTCCGATAAAGATAATGCCGTATAGATCGAACGCCTCGCGCTCGTACCAGTTGGCCGAAGACCATATTTCGGCGACCGAATTCAAAACGGGCATGCCGTCATCTTCGACAAACACGCGCACGCGCAGGCGTGCATTGCGAGAAACCGACAGCAAATGATAGACGGCAGCAAAACGGGCACCTTCGCGCGGCGCATCGGGCAGGTACTTGCCGTCCTCGCACAACTCGCTGCCATAGGTGGAATAGTCGATGCCGCAGACATCAATCAGCTCTTCAAAGCGCAAATTAGCATCGTCGCGCAGGCGGGTGAAAACGGAAAGCATATCGCTCGCGTTCACCACCAGCGTCAGCTCGCCCAGGCGCTCTTCCAGACTTACCACTTTGCCTGATAAAGCTTTGCTCAAATTTGCGGACAGTGTGTTCAGGTTGGTCGTCATAGTCGGCCTATCGCGCAATGGTGTTGGTACGTTTGATCTTGTTCTGCAACTGGATAATGCCGTACAGCAGCGCCTCGGCGGTCGGCGGGCAGCCGGGAACGTAAATATCGACAGGAACAATGCGGTCGCAACCGCGCACGACCGAATAGGAATAATGGTAATAACCGCCGCCGTTCGCGCAGGAACCCATGGAAATCACAAAACGGGGTTCGGCCATTTGGTCATAGACTTTGCGCAGAGCGGGAGCCATCTTGTTGCACAACGTTCCGGCAACGATCATCAAATCCGATTGCCTTGGACTCGGGCGAAAAACTTCAGCCCCAAAACGGGATAAGTCGTAACGTGGTGCCACCGCATGGATCATCTCGACTGCGCAGCAGGCCAGACCGAACGTCATCGGCCACAGCGAACCGGTGCGCACATAGTTGATGACCGTATCGGCGGAAGTGGTGACAAAACCCTTCTCCAGAATACCTTCTATTCCCATTCCAAAGCCCCCTTCATCCATTCGTAGATAAAGCCCACCACAAGAATGGCCAAGAAGACCATCATGGAAACAAAGCCGAAAGTTCCGATTTCTTTGAGAACGATCGCCCACGGAAAGAGGAAGGCGATTTCAAGGTCGAACAGGATGAACAGGATGGCGACGAGATAGAAGCGCACGTCGAACTTCATGCGCGCATCTTCAAATGCCTCGAAACCACATTCATAGGGAGAAAGCTTGCGTCCGTCAGGACGATTGGGGCCGATCACCATGCCCAAAACCAAAGGCAAAACGCCAATCACGAGTGCGATGGCAATAAAAATCAGCACTGGAAAATAATTTTCCAACATCTTGAGTCCCCCTCATCTTAAGGCTCCCGAATTTCGGAGCAGTGGATGCTACTCTAGTTTTTTTTGCTACTCTAGTTTTTGACCGCTTGTTGACCCAAGGCATGTCGCCCCGGTTATTTGTTATTCTAATTCTTATTATTTATTTTTGTAATTCTTATTTTTATTTTTTCTTCATTCTGGTGCGGGGCAAGGGACTCGAACCCTCACGTCCTTACGGACACAGCCACCTCAAGGCTGCGCGTCTACCAATTCCGCCAACTCCGCTTATTTCTTGCTGTTACTTATTTATTATTTATTTGGGAATCTGTTGCGACTTCGAGTCGCTGGTTTCAGTTGTCGCAGCCGCCGGTTCAACTTGCGGTTGCAATGTTTGCACATCCACCTTATCCAACACGCCCTGCACTTTCACGGGCTGAGCATACAAATACGTCAGCGAAAGGCTGGTGATAAAAAATACCGTCGCCGCCACTGCCGTGCTGCGGCTCAAGAAATTCGCCGATCCGCTGGAACCGAACAAACTACCGGCAGAACCTGAACCAAATGCCGCGCCCATATCCGCGCCTTTGCCGTGCTGGATCAGTACCAAGCCGACCAACACCACCGCCGCCACCACATGTACCACCCAAACTATATTTTCCACACGCCGCTCCGCAACACAATCAAATTACTGCTGTTTATTTACCTGGCTGACCCGCGCGACAGATGCCCACAAAATCATCCGCCACCAAAGCCGCCCCACCGATCAAACCACCATCAATATCCGACATGGCGAACAACTCGGCGGCATTCGCCGCCTTCACGCTGCCGCCGTACAAAATAACCAGATTCTCCGCCACTTGCGCATCCTGCCCCGCCACGCGCTGGCGGATAAACGCATGTACCGCCTGCGCCTGCTCGGGCGATGCCGTCTTGCCTGTACCTATCGCCCAGACCGGCTCGTATGCCACCACCGCATTGCGCAAAGCCTGCACGCCGACCAATGCGATCACCGCATCCAGTTGCTCGGCGACCACCGCTTCGGTCGCGCCGCTTTCGCGTTGCTGCAACGACTCGCCCACGCACAAAACAGGAATCAATCCCGCCTTCAGCGCCGCGACAAATTTTTCCGCCACCAAACGGCTGCCTTCGCCGTAAATGCTGCGCCGTTCGGAATGGCCGACCAGCACATAGCTACACCCAAAATCCACCAACATGGGAGCGGACACCTCGCCGGTAAATGCCCCCTTGTCGAGCTGGTGGACATCCTGCGCCCCCCACTTCACCGCCGAAGCCGTCAATTCCTGCTTGAGCTGCGCGAGGTAAGGAAACGGCGCGCAAACTGCAACATCCACACCGGACATCGCGGCGACCGCATTTTTCACCGCCCCCAGCAGCAACTCGTTCTGCGCCAGCGAACCGTGCATTTTCCAATTTCCAACCACTAGCTTGCGTCGCATCAATTTCATTTCCGACGTTTCAGGAGGCGGCGATACTACCCATGAAACATCAAATGGTCAATCAGACCGCCAAGCACCTGATTCTGCTACAGTCCCGCCATGAGCAAACAAACTTTAGAACGCATTTTGCAGTCGCAGGGATTCGGTACGCGCAAGTGGTGTAGCCAATTGATTGCAGACGGGGAAGTCAGTATTAACGACGAAATCATTGACGATACTCGCCTCAGCCTGGAGACCAACGGCCTCGAATTCAATGTGTATGGCGAGACCTGGCAATACCGCGAACACTTATATATCGCGCTGAACAAACCCGCCGATTACGAATGTTCGCGCAAACCCAGCCACCATCCCGGCGTATTGTCTTTGTTGCCGGAACAGTTTGCCTTGCGCGATGTACAGCCGGTGGGTCGGCTCGACCACGACACCACCGGGCTGTTGCTGATGTCCGATGACGGCGCGTTTATTCACGCGCAATCCTCGCCCAAACGCCATATCCCCAAGGTTTATGTCGCCACCACACACGAGGCGGTGACTCCGCAGCTTGTGGCATTGTTGTTAAAAGGGGTGAAGTTACACGACGAACCCGCGCCGCTGGCGGCAGTCGTCTGCAATCAGTTGGACGGACACCAACTGGAAATCGTGCTGGAACAGGGCAAATACCATCAAGTGAAACGCATGCTCGCCGCCGCAGGCAACCACTGCACGGCGCTGCGCCGCACCCGCATCGGCAACTTATCCCTAGACGACCTGAATCTGGCCGAGGGCGAGTGGTGTTATCTGGATGAAACACAAAGGGCGCTGCTGGCAGCGCCCTGAAGGCCACCTCTAAAAATCCAAATTTCGTCGCAATACTGCGTTGCTCGCAAAAATTGCTCCTTACATATTCAAATATATGCTGCGTCGCAATTTTTTGTTCGCGCCTTGTCTTGCTTAGAACTTTGAATTTTTTGAGGCGGCCTGAAGTTTCATCACACGCAGCCAGTCGGCTTGGGCATGCCGCCGTATTTGGTGATCGGTTTCATCGGGCCGGTCATCCACAGCTCGAACACTTCTTTCTGGTCTTCTTCGATGTATTTGGCAAATTTGCGGATAGGCGGCACCGCGCCATACTGCTCGTAAAACTCGCGCGCCTTTTCGATTTGCTGCCACTTCTTCTCGTTCAATTCATACCCGTCCTCATCGGCCATGGCACGGCCAATTTCTGGAGTCCAAGCATTCATATCAACCAGATACCCATCACCATCACGTTTCGGAGTTTGCATGATCTACACCTTTCTTGTTGGAAGAACTGGTGTGTATTTAATCCGAACAAAGTATTTTAGTCAACTATTAATAGTATTTTAGTCAACTAATATTTCCAGCACCGTATTGGCGACAAAACGTCTCGCGCACAAACAACGCGGCGAGCAAACCCATCAACGTAAAACCCAGCAGAATGGCGATGCCCGACTGATAGTCACCCAAACCAAGCGGCGCATCGCTGTTGGTATGCGCGCGGTCAATCGCCCAGCCCACCAGCGGCTGCAAAATCGCCGTGCCGAGAAAAGCACCGACATTTACCACGCTGGTCGCCATGCCGGACAGCGCGGGCGGGTTCACTTCCTTGGCGCAAGACCAACTCAAAGTGAAGCTGGGCGCACACAAGCCCATCAGCAAAAATAACGCGTAACCCGAAATACCTGCCAGCGGCCAGCCGAACAGCAGCGGCAACCAGCACAGGCAATAAACCAGCGCGCCCGCAATCATCACCGGCTTGCGCCGCCCGAGACGATCCGACAACGCGCCGATGAACAGCGCGCCGATGGCGAACCCCGCCAACAGCAAGGTAGTATGAGCGGTCGCGGCGGCTCTATCCATACCGTAGCCATCGCGCAACAACGGCACCGCCCACAAACCGCCAAAGGCAAACAGCGAACCCGCGATACCCATATTCACCCACAGCCCCGGCCACGTGGCGCGGTTCTTCAGCACGATCAACAGCCCGTCGTACCAGTGCCCTTCATGGCGCGGATGCGCCGTCTTGCCGTCCAGCTCGCGCAGGCTGGGCAGCCCCACTTCGCCCGGATGCTCGCGCACCAGCCACGCGGTGAGCGCGGCCAGCAACAAAGAAATCAGCCCCACCGCCACAAACACAAAACGCCACGACACAAAACCCAGCGCCCACGCCAGCGGCGCTGCCGCCAGCAGCGACCCCATATTGCCGATCAAAATCGTCACCCCGGTCATCGTGGCGAAATGCCGGTCGTGAAACCACGACGCATTGAGCTTGAGCAGCGCAATAAAAGAAACCGACACCCCCAAGCCGACCAACAAACGCCCTACCGTCGCCGCCACCAGCGTGTCCGCCAACCCGAACATCACCGAACCGATGCCGCCTATCACCCCGCCAATCGCCACCACCCGGCGCGGCCCCAACGTATCCACCAGCACCCCGGTGGGAATCTGCATCACCATATAAACGTAAAAATACGTCGCCGCCAACCCGCCCAATGCCGCCGCGCTGGCATGAAACGTCTGCTGCAAATCGGACGAAATCGCCGCCGGAGCGAAACGGTGGAAGAACGACAACACATAAGCCAAGCCGACCACGACAAAAGCCGTCCAGCGCAGGCGCACGAGTTGTTTAGATTGAAGGGGATTCAGCATGGGTGAAATGGCGAAATATGGAAGCGCCGCATTATCGCATCCAGCGCGCATCGCGCCGAATTTTGTAACCCCATCGCCCGAAGAGGCGCGCCAATAGGCGATCTACACGC
>JAGVNQ010000135.1 GCA_020053195.1 Sideroxydans sp. | reverse complement strand
GGGGCGAGCTTGCTCGCGAAAGCACTTCGCGAGCAAGCTCGCTCCTACAAAAAAATAGCTAATGGATAATTCGGGTTTAGATGTGGAGTTGCATTTGGAGGTAAATGGCGCGACCCGCCAGCGGCAGATCGGAAGGTATGCCTGACGACATAAAAGTTGGTTCTTTGGCATCTCGATTGAACAAGTTGGTGACCACCGCGCGCGCATCCCAGCCGTAGGCGATGCGCTCGCGCCGCAAGATCAAATCCACGGTGGTGTAATCGGGAATGGCTGCGCGGGAATCGCCTGGTTCGCGCAAGCGATCCGCCACATGGTTCGCTGTCGCGCCAAGCTGCCACAGCGGCGCGAAACGCCAGTCAGCACGAGCGAACAAGCGGCGCTGCGGAGCCAGACCCGCATCCTTGCCGGTCGTTTCATCGGTGGCTCGTTGCAACGAAAGATTGCCCGTCAGCCGCAGATTGTTCGCGGCATCATAGGTGGCTTCCAGTTCCAGGCCGCGTCCGCTCTGATCGCCTGCATTTTGCATTTTTGCGGTGACAAGCTGGATGATGTTGCGCATGCGGTAATGGAAAAAATTCAGATTGGTTTGCAGTGCGGGCGTGGTCTGCCAAGTGATGGCCAGTTCGTCCGTCTGGATGGTCTCCGGCCGGATGCCTGGGCTGCCGGATTGCACCGGGTTGTTGATGGCATATTGCTCGACGAAGGTGGGGGCGCGGAAAGCCTCGCCGTGCATGGCTTTGACCACCACGTTGTAGGCGGCATCCCATACCAGCGCCAAGCGCGGATTGGTGGTGCTGCCGAAATCCGAATAGCGGTCGTGGCGCAGCCCTGCCGTCAACGTCCAGTCCTTGGCCAGATTCCATTCGTCTTGGGCGAACACATAGGTCAGGTTGCGTTTGTGCGGCAGGAGGTAGATGAAGCTCGCATCGGCAACCATCAGCACGGGCGAACACGGAAGGGTGGGGGAGGGGTCGGTCGGGTTGAGCGGATCGCAGATGGGCGCAAACGTGCCATTGAAATTTTTGGTCTCAACCGTTTCGTACAGATCGTCCTGGCGCAACCCCGCGCCGAAGAGGACTTGATGCTGTTCAAAGCCGGAATAGAAAGTGGAAACGCTGGCGTGGGTGTGTTGTTCGGAATGGCCTGGATTGCCTATCATCCCGTCGGGGAAATTGGGATTTATCCCGGCGGGAACCAGCGTGAAGTACGGGTCGGCCTGTTTCTGATGAATGTCGTAATACCCGACAACTCCGGCCACATCCCAGTCCGGCAACCAGTTGGCTCGTTCGTAATTCAAATCCAGATAAAAACGGTTCTCGGACACGCGCGCATCTGGATCCAATATCCCGGCAAGACCTGCTCCTGCCCCCAGTTCGCGTTTTTGATACGCCGCACGTAAACGCCAATTGTTTCTGGATAAATCGGCACGCGCATCAATTGCCTTGCGTTCTTCGTTGACCGGGCCGGAATTGGATAAGACATCCTGCTGGATGATGCCTTTCTGTCCATCGGTATTTCCCGCACGAAAATAAAAAGCCGCATCAAACGAACCCAGTTTGCCGCCGTGTTGCAGCCAGGCATCGCGGCTGTTAAAGCTGCCCGCGCGTACTCCGGTCTCGGTTCCCTTGATGTCTTCTGCGGTCTTGGTGATGATATTGATTACGCCGGAGAAAGCATCGGCTCCATACAGCGCCGATCCCGGCCCGCGAATCACTTCGATGCGCGCCACATTTTCCAGCGGCATGCCGCCCCATATTTGGCCGCGATCCCCCTGAAAAATATTGGTGATCGGGATGCCGTTGACCAGCATCAGCACCTGCGAGTTTTGCTGGGTATGGATGCCCCGGAAGCTGTAAATTGGCTTGGCAGCAATATTCGATTTGGAAACATGCAGCCCCGGTACGCTTTCCAGCGCTTGATCCAGATCGGTCGCGCCCATGGCCTCGATGTCGCGTGAAGTGATTACTGTCGAAACGGCGGGGGCGCGCGTGATTGCTTGTTTGTTGCCGGTGGCAATGCTGATGGTGGATTTGTCGCCGTAAGCCAGCGCCAGGTCTTCGTCCTCAAAAGATTGCGCGGAGAGACTACCCGTCCAGGCCAAAGCGAACAGAAAATAGAGAATAGGGTGTTGTTTTGAAACGGGCACTGCGACTCTCCTCCCGGTGAAACCACCGGCATCCTGAAATGACGTTTGCCAATTAGTTTAGGCCACCTCTAAAAATCCAAATTTCGTCGCAATACTGCGTTGCTCACAAAAAATTGCTCCTTACATATCAATCATATGCCGCGTCGCAATTTTTTGTTCGCGCCTTGTCTTGCTTAGAACTTTAAATTTTTAGAGGTGGCTTTTATCGGCAATAATTTTTGTAGGGCGATGCTAACTCAAATATCTGTATTCACTTCATGAATTAATTAACCATGAAAAGTATGAGGTCAGTGTAAAGCTTGATATTATTGGGCGCAATAGAAGAAACAGGTGACTGCGCGGCGTGCCGGGTCGTTGCGCGGATTCATCGGGGCGGTACTAAAAAAGGGCGAACATGAGTAGTTTTACATTGATTTCAAAGTCGAATATTGTGCCGCTTGCCAATCGCGGCCTGCTGGTTTGTTGGCTGGCGGCTTCATCGTTGATGCTGGCGACATTTCCGGTTTGGGCAACTCCGGGCGAGCCGGCAGATTTTTCCGAAAAAAATATTCCGTTGCGGGAAGAATTCTCGGTTGCAATCGGAGCCAATGATCCGTTTCTCTACGCGCCCGCTCCGGCGCCGCTGGTGTTGGAAACAGATTCCGAAATGATCCGCAATATCGAGGCGAATCCCGATGTGCTGGTTTTTCCCATCTGGGTCGCGGGGCCGATTACCACCACCAACAGGCGCTTGAGCAACAAGGTGACGCAGGCAAACGGAGTTGGCGGTATCGCGGTGATTTACCCGGATATCGGCGAACCTTTCCGCAGCGTGTTTATGCAAATCATTGACGGCATCGAGGAAAAGGCCAAAGGGCGCGTCACCAATTTTGCCGTGGGCGCAAACGTGGATGTCGTCGAATTGAACAGCTCATTGCGCCGTCAGGAGACCAAGGTGGTGATCGCGCTGGGCAGGCAGGGCGTGAAAGTGGCCGCAGCGCTGGATAGCGATATCGGCGTGGTGGTCGGCGGGGTATTGATGGCTCCCGAAAATGAAGCGCGCAACCTGCAAGTGAACAGCCTGTCGCCGGACCCGGCGTTGCTGTTCACCCGCTTGAAAGGAATGATGCCCAGAGCCAAGCGCGTATTCACCGTTTACGATCCGCGCCAGAACGAGTGGCTGATCCAGTTGGCGAAAGAGGGCGCGCAAGCGCAAGGGCTGGAACTGGTGGCTTATCCGGCGCAGGATTTGCGCGGTGCCATGCTTGCCTATCAGGAAATCATCGCGAGCTCCGACAGCAGGCTGGATGCGTTATGGCTGCCGCAGGATTCCACCACGGTCGAAGAAAGCGCGGTGCTGCCGCTGGTGCTGCAACAATCGTGGTCGAACAACATGACGGTGTTTTCCAGCAGTTTCTCTCATGTCAAACGCGGCGTGCTGTTCTCGCTGTATCCAGACAATGTCGAGCTTGGCCGCCATCTCGCGGGATCCGCGCTGGGCATGCTGGCATCGGGTGGGAACGACGCTTCCGGCATGTCGCCGTTGCGCGAAGTGTTGATGGCGATCAACCTGCGCACGGCCAAACATCTGGGGTTGAATACCAGCCGCTTGCAGAGTTTCGATATGGCGTTCCCCGAGCAATAAGGCGCGCCATCAATGAACAAGTTGCTCGCGGCCTTTTTCCATAAAATCACGTTCCAGCGTCAGCTGGGCATCACGGTCGCGCTCGGCATGCTGTTTCTGGCGCTGCTTTCTTCCATCGTCGGCTCGTGGCAGGTGAACGAGCGGGTGCGTCACGGGCTGATCGAGCAAGGGCAACGTATCACCGAGAATCTGGCGCGGCAAAGTTCGCTGGCGCTGATTTATTCTTCGGCCGATAACGCGACCGAGGCGGTGAATGCCACCATGGCTTTCCCCGGCGTGATCGGGGTGGAAATACGCCACAACAACGGCAACATTTTGTTGGCGCGCGGCGACAACAATTCGGTAAAATTTTTCGACCAGACAGTCCAAACTGACGGCCTGCAAGCCGCCGCCATGCTGGATGCGGAAAGCATTTCGGCGTGGCACTTTGCCGCGCCGGTTTATTCGCAACCTTCGGCGGAATCGCCGTTCAACGATACGGCGCAGCCGGAGTTGCTCGGCCACGTTTCGGTGGTGATGAGCAAAGTGGCGTTGACCCGCATGACCTCGGATATTTTCATCACCAATCTCGCCACGTCGTTCTCTTTCGCGCTGCTATTTTTGTTTCTGATCCGCGCGCTGACCCTCAATATGGCGCGACCGCTCAACCAGTTGGCGGCGAGCATGGGGCGCGCCCAACGCGGCGAATCGCAAGTGCGGGCCGAGCCCAGCGGACCGAAGGATATTGCCGTTATGGCGGATGCCTTCAATAGCATGATGGCGGTGCAGGAAGAGCGCGAGGCAGCCTTGCGCGTTGCCGCCATCGCTTTCGAGACCGAGGAAGGCATGCTGGTAACCGATGAACACGGGATGATTATCCGCGTCAATCAGGCGTTCACCCGTTTGACCGGTTACAGCGCCGAGGAAGCTATCGGCAAAAATCCGTCCATGCTCAAATCTGACCGGCAGAATGCGCTGTTCTTTCATAACATGTGGGAAAGTCTGCGCCAATACAATAGCTGGCAGGGCGAAATCTGGAACCGGCGCAAGAACGGCGAGATATATCCAGAATGGCTGAACATTACGGCGGTGGTCGGCAAAGACGGCAAGGTCACCAATTACGTCGGCGCGTTTATCGACTTTACCGAACGCAAAAAAGCCGAAAGCGAAATTCACCAACTCGCGTTTTTCGACCCGCTCACGCAATTGCCCAACCGGCGCTTGCTGCTGGACCGTTTGCGCCAGGCCATCGCCAACGGCACTCGCGGCCAGACGGGCGGCGCGCTGCTGTTTATCGACCTCGATAATTTTAAAACGCTCAACGACACCAAAGGGCATGGTGTCGGTGACTTGCTGCTGATCGAAGTGTCCAAGCGGTTAAAACAATGTGTGCGCGAGAGCGACACCGTGGCGCGTTTCGGCGGCGACGAATTCGTGTTGCTGCTGGAAGGGCTGGGTGAAGAAAGTGCGCAGGCCGCAGTGCAGGCGCGCGCCGTTGGTGAAAAAGTGCTGGAAGCCCTCAGTCAGCCGTACCAGCTTGAGGGCAACGAGTTCCACAGCTCATCCAGCATGGGCATCACCCTGTTCATCAGTTACAAACATCATCTGGATAAATTGCTGAAGCAGGCCGATACCGCCATGTATGAAGCGAAGAAATCCGGACGCAACACCTTGCGTTTCTTCGACCCGGTGATGCAGGATGAACTGGAAGTTCGCGCCCAGACCGAAATCGGTTTGCGCGAGGCATTGCGCAAGCAAGAGCTGGAGTTGTACTACCAAATGCAAGTCAACCAGGAAGGACACATTCTGGGGGCGGAGGTGTTGCTGCGCTGGATACATCCGACGCGCGGCCTGGTTTCGCCGCTGCATTTCATCCCGCTCGCGGAAGAATCGGCGCTTATCCTGCCGATCGGTAAATGGGTGCTGGAGCAGGCTTGCTATCAGATCAAGAAATGGGAGGCCGACCCGCAAAAACGCAACCTGCAACTCGCGGTCAACGTCAGCGGACGGCAGTTCCGCCAGGCGGATTTCGTGGAGCAGGTGCGCGAAATTCTGGAGCGGATAGCCATCGACCCGTCGCGCATCAAGCTCGAACTGACCGAAAGCATCGTGCTGGATGATGTCGCCGATACCATCGAAAAAATGCACGCGCTGCGCCAGATCGGCGTGAGTTTCTCGCTCGACGATTTCGGCACCGGCTATTCGTCGCTGGCTTACCTCACGCAACTGCCGCTGAACCAGCTCAAGATCGACCAATCGTTCGTGCATCACATCGGCATCAAAGCGTCCGATGCGACCATCATTCAAACCATCATCGGCATGGCCAACAACCTGGGTATGGAAGTCATAGCCGAAGGTGTGGAAACGCCGCAACAGCGCGATTTCCTGGAGGCCAACGGCTGCGTGCTGTATCAGGGCTATTTGTTCAGCCGACCTGTGCCGCGCGACGAATTCGATGTGTTGTTCAAAGCGCGCATGCACAGCGGCGAATATTTCGTTTCAAATTAGCGTGGTGTTGAAACTTATCTCATCGGGCAGCACAGCGTTGTAGGTCGGGTTTGTGCGTGTGTTGTTGGGGCTTTAGCCCCTTACAACCACGGCCTACCCCTTGCGGGTGCAACCCGACAAGTCGGGCTAAAGCCCGACCTACAAGGTGACGCATCAGTGCCGTGAAGTACACTAGAAAAGTAGTCGGTCAGGTTTTCTGTATTACCCAATCACGTCGCAATGCCCGTCAATAGGCGATCTACATCAATTGTATGCCGGAGATGCGCGAATCTATTGGCTTGCGGGCAAGGAAGGCAAATGAAAAGAAGGGTGGGCACGGTTTTGTGCCCACCCTTCTTGGTTTTTGAATTCAAATTACCGGAATTATTTACTTCGCCGTGCGTTCTGCCGCTTGCACGGTGTTGGCCACCAGCATGGTGATAGTCATCGGGCCCACACCGCCGGGAACCGGAGTGATACAACCGGCGACTTCCTTGGCCGAATCAAAATCCACATCGCCGCACAGTTTGCCGTTGTCCATGCGATTGATGCCCACGTCAATCACCGCTGCGCCGGGTTTAATCATGTCGCCGGTAATCATCTTCGCCTTGCCGGTGGCGACCACCAGAATATCGGCATCGCGCGTGAACTTGGCGAGGTCAACGGTTTTGGACGTGCAGATGGTGACGGTGGCGTTTTTTTGCAGCAGCATGGCCGCCATCGGCTTGCCCACGATATTGCTGCGGCCTATCACCACGGCATGTTTGCCTTCGATGGCGACTCCGGCTTTTTCCAGCTACACCATCGCGCCGTAAGGCGTGCACGGGGCGAAGCGCATGTTGCCGGTAGCCAGTGCGCCGACATTGACGGGATGGAAACCGTCCACGTCTTTGTCCGGGCTGATGGCGTTCAATACTTTGTCGCTGTTGATGTGTTTGGGTACGGGCAGTTGCACCAGAATGCCGTGAATTTTCGGGTCGGCATTCAGCGCGGCGATTCTCGCCAGCAGTTCTGCTTCACTGGTGTCGGCGGACAGCGCGAGGTGTTCGGAGTGCAAACCCAGCTCGGCACAGGCTTTCACCTTGTTGGCGACATAAACTTTGGATGCCGCGTCTTCACCCACGATGATGACCGCCAGCCCAGGCGTGATGCCGCGCGCTTTCAAGGCATCGGCGCGTACTTTCCATTCGGCGCGCACTTCCTGTGCGATGGTTTTTCCGTCAATGATAAGAGCGGTCATGGTGATCTCCTTTAGAACTGCGGTTTGTCGGTGGAATTGTTGTAGTTTGCCACGCCTTCCATGATTTCCTTGCAGGCTGATTCGATGCCTTCCCAGCCGCCGATCTTCACCCATTTGTTGGGTTCGAGGTCTTTGTAATGGGCGAAGAAATGTTCGATTTGCTTCAGCACAATTTCCGGCAATTCGGTGTGGCTTTTCAGCCCGCGATACAGCGTGGACAGTTTGTCCACCGGCACGGCCAGCACCTTGGCATCGAAACCGGATTCATCTTCCATCTTCAACACGCACAGCGGGCGGCAACGCACCACCACGCCGCTGTTCAGCGGAACGGGCGTAATCACCAGCACATCGACAGGATCGCCGTCGTCGGACAAAGTGTGCGGGATATAGCCGTAGTTGCAGGGGTAGTGCATCGCGGTGTTCATGAAGCGATCCACAAAAATCGCGCCGGATTCCTTGTCCACTTCGTACTTGACCGGCTCGCCATGCATCGGAATTTCGATGATGACATTGAAATCGTGGGGGAGGTCTTTGCCGGAGGGGACTTTGTTCAAACTCATGGTGCGCTGCCTTTAGGGTGAAAAATGAAAGGCGCGGATTGTATCACTGAAGGAAAACAATAAAAGAGGGGAGGGCAAGCGCTCCTTGTTTTTCCGAACAATCCTACCTACCGTCGTGAAGGTCTTCGAGTTTATTTTAACTTGGGGGCTTGGATTGCCTATCCTTCATTGTTGCCAGAATAAGACTTGTTGCTGTAGTCCGATTCTCAACACCAAGCTTCTGGTAAATATTTTCCAGGTGCCTTTTCACTGTCCCTGAAGCCATATTCAATATTCCCGCCACTTCTGCATTGGACTTTCCCTGGGACACACAATATAGAACCTCTTCCTCCCTGCTCGTCAGACCATAGAATAGTATTGGTTCATTTGAACATTCCAGCGCGACGAAGGTTTGGCGCACCTTTTTGAATGCCTCCGCATTCCTGTACGCCTGAATGATATGGGGGCCAATAAGATTTAAGATAAGCCGCTCTTTTTCAGAGAAATCATTTTTATCCCTGTTGAATGACATGGTTGTATATCCGTCTTGGGTGGGCAAAATAGACATCAGCAACTGGTATTCGATCCCGTTAGGACGGAAAAAATCGTTAAATACCGCAAGAGCACGGAACTGGCGATTTGTAAGAACGTCCGATATTTTGGCTGCTGTGTTATGTGGAGAGTGCTTTAAATGCGGGTAGCACTTATTGACTGCGTTCTCAATATCTTCTTTGAATCGATGCCGCTGAAGAAGCTCAGAGTGTAAATAATTCGTAAGCGGGTGTTCGTGCATATTTCTGCCAAATGCCGCAACGCCCTCCCACTGTCTGCACGAGGCTATCCCGTTATAACTTACCCTATGTTCTTGTTGGCTCATTCGAGCCCATGAGGTCACGCATGAAGGAATAACTTTAGAGGTTGCAGATATTATGTGTGATGGTAATGATTCAATCTCCAAGTTGGAGTAAATCTCCCGTATGCAGTCCTGAAGGTTATGAATATCGCGGTGAGATAAATAGGCCATCTGTATTCAACCTTTTTATATGTGCCGAACGGCACATTTTCATTCAATCAACTCTACGGTTTAATGTCAATAAGCTAATTTGGTTGGTTATTGATAACGTCGGATTAAACGGGGAGTAACTGAAATGGAAACTCTGAAAATATCAAATTCATTCAGACACTCTTTTCTATTAATAATTGCAATATCACTGATTGGATGTGGAGGCGGGGGCGGGACTGGAAGCACGGGCACCCCGATTTCCTGCCCCGATGCTCTCTCCGCCTTCAACCTTGCCCACATCTCTGCTAGAGCTCTATTAGCCTCCCCAGCCAATGTAGGTGCACGCGCCCGACCTTTGCCAGCTGAATATGGCTGCACTAATTCCCCCAAGATGGCAACGAGAGATATTCAGCAAAGCAGCGATGCGGACGCATATGAGGCACAATTAAACAGTCCAGAACATAGCGCATGGACTGCTTTGAGCAACACATCACCCAGTGCCGCAACATGCGGCTATGATGCCACGCTGTTGACCGACATGGCGGACATGGCAGCCAGAATGAGCGACAACGCTAATCAAATGGCACAAACGATTCAGGGGGAGCACAATTATTCACAATACATGGGCGCGATACGAGCTGTTGTCGCGGCCGCCAGACGCAATGAGTCAATGGGTGGTGATTCAACTGAGTCACTGAACCTTGCGATGACAATGACCACCGAAATAATCGATTACGCCTTTGTTCAAGTGCGGCTGAATCATGATTTCGAATACGACCTGACCGCGCTACTCGCGTTCGCAAGACAAGCCACTTTATTAGGCGCAACAGGATACGACGCTAGTGACATCATCACACGCTATCAAAACTTGCTGAAGTTCAGTGTCGTAATAGACGGAACGGTGAACGTCAACATGGGAATTGGAGCTATCAATTACGCAACGGCACTCAACGCACCAACGATCTCAGCACTATTCAATTACGAATCCCAGAAGTTCGAATGGCAGCCGATGCCAGCGAATTTCACGATCACTGGCGATGGGACGATGGACACCGCCACATTGACGCTACAAACAGGAACTTACACCTCTCCCATCGACATTGAGATCAAGGCTTGTGATGTAGTCCCGACGGTAAAAGTGAAAGTCTTCGATTTCGGCCCCGCAGTTGAAGTATGGGAAATTTGCGATGCGGGTACATGTATAAGTACTCCTCCCCCAGGAAATATCAAAGCTCACGTTGATCAAACTCTTCTAGGTTTTTACGAGAAGCAGCCAATTCTGCTAATTGACTATGCCAATTCGGGTGAGCCGTGGTATGCATTTACGCTCACCCCTTTTACCAACAAACAGCCTGTG
>JAGVNQ010000268.1 GCA_020053195.1 Sideroxydans sp. | reverse complement strand
CGACGCTCTTCCGATCTGCTCCAGCAGCAGCGCGAGCCTTGTCAATCGGCTTAACGCGCGCACCGACAAGGTCGCGCCGGAAATGCCGTCAATGGTTTTGTCCAACTTGTGATCGGCATCCAGCCGCGCGCCGGAGAACTGCGCGGTGAACGCCGGGCTTTTTACTTCCCAGCCGCGACTTTCTCGATACACCAGCACCTTGACCCGTTCCACCGCGCCTTGATTGAGCGAGATGCCGACGGTGATCGGCATCTCCTTGCCGATCTCGTCCAGCACCCAGGCCGTGCGCTGCCCGGCGCGCCAATAACGCAAGCGCGGGGCAGGGTAGTCGTGCCCCAGAATGCTGCGCACGGCGGGCAATAAATCGCCGCTGAGCCACAGCGTTTCCGCCGTCGGTTGTTGCATGAAAGTCTCGCCCAGAAAACGGTTGACCTCCGTTTCCTGATCGGCAGCACACGCCGGAAAAGCCAGCGCAAGCAGGAAAAATAGGGAGCAGGAATTGATTAAAGTGGCCTTTATAAATTTCATCCTATCCAGCCTAAAACACCCCATCCCCACCCTAGCCCTCCCCTTGAAGGGGAGGGAACAGGACTCCTCCCCCTTCAAGGGGGAGGTTGGGAGGAGGATGGGGGGGAATGCCAACGACATGATTAATGGTGATTTTATAATTTCTATCTCCTTAAACGCAGGGCGGCCATGTCAGAACTGGTAACCCAGCCCGAGGTTGAAGCCGTCCAATTCGTTGGCGGCGGCGGGCGTGGTTTGGTTTTGATAATCCAGCTTCACCACTACATCGGGATGCGGCCAGAAGTTCACGCCGAAGTCGGTCTGACGGTAAGCGCTGTCGGTTACATCTCCCGCCTTGTTATCCCAGCGGCTGTGGCGGGCGAACAGACCCCATTGTTCTGAAAATTTCCACGCCGGTTCGACATACCAGCCGTTTTGTTTGTCCGCGCCAATCGCTTTGGGGCCCGTGCCATCCAGATTCCATCCGGCATACAAAGCGCGCAAACCGAAAGCGCCTTTGTTGATGACCGCGTGCGTTTCAAACAGCGTGGCCGCGCCCGCCGTGGTGTCGGCGCTTTGCGTGATGTCGGTTTGATAATGCAGCGTGGCGGCCAGCTCCACACCCGGTATGCCCGCCCATTTCACGCGCGCGGTGTAAGCCGGGTCTTTGGTTTTGGCGCTGGCGACATTCAGCCGACCGTCGCGCACCGCATAACTTTTGGCCGCTGTGGTCGCCAGCCCGCTGCTGATTGCGCCGTCCAACGTCAGCGCATCGCCCAGCCGCGCCGTCAGCGCCGCGCCGCCTTCGCGCCACGTGGTGGGAATGATGTTGGTTTCCACGGGATTGCGCTCGACCCCGTAAAACGTGGGCGGCTCGTGTGTTTCGCTGAGAATGCCGACCGGCATCACCATGATGCCCGCCTTGGCGGAAATTATTTCGCTCAAGGTGAAGTCCAGATAAGCCTGCTCAACCGCGACCACGCCCGAGCTTCCGGCAGCCGTATCTTTGGTCAAGGTGTGCTCCACTTCCAGCTCGGAAAAGAAGCGCACGCGCTCGTTAAATTCGTGTCCCATAAACAACACGAAGCGGTGCATATCCAACTCGTCCTTGTTCACTCCACCGTTTTGGCTTTTCAATTTGTTCAGATGTAATTCGCCATAGCCGCCAAACGTGGTTGCCGCGCGTTTTTGGTTTTCCAGCGCGTTCAGGCGCAATTCCAGTTCTTGCAGGCGATCTTCGGCCAAGGCGGTGGCGGAGAAACAGGCCAGCAGGGATAGGGCAAGGGCGGTACGGTGTTGATAGCTAGACATAGGTAGTTTCCTTAGGTTATTGATTAATTGATTGGTAAAGTAATTATTGCGCTTCCACTTCATATTGCGAATGAGAACCGTTCTCAATATATATGATAACGATTCTCATGTGCAAGATATTTTGTTAAAGTCGATACCCAGCGTTACGAAAAAGAGGGAGATATGGAAAGCGAAGAACTGCGCAATGTCGGCCTGAAAGTGACCACGCCGCGTTTGAAAATTTTGAGTTTTCTGGAGAGTGCCAAGGAAAAACACATGACCGCCGAAACGATTTACCGCAAGCTGGTCGATAGCGGAGAAGTGATCGGGTTGGCCACGGTGTATCGCGCGTTGACCCAGTTCGAGGCGGCGGGGTTGATTACCCGCCATCATTTCGAGGGCGGCCAAACTTTCTTTGAATTGGAGCGCGGCCCGCACCACGATCACATCGTGTGCATACGCTGCGGCAGGGTGGAAGAGTTTTACGACAAGATGATCGAAGAACGCCAGCGCGAAATCGCCGAAAAATTAGGATTTACGCTGAGCGACCATGCGATGACGCTGTATGGCGAATGCAGCGGAGGATGTCCGGCCGCCAAGCCATAACTTTTGTTTCGGCAGTCAGTTTTTTGCGCTTCGGCTATACTTGCCGCATTCGCCAACCAAGGAGAAGTCATGAAAAAAATCGAAGCCATCATCAAACCGTTCAAACTCGACGAAGTGCGCGAAGCGCTGTCCGGCTTGGGAGTCAGCGGCCTGACCGTGACCGAAGTCAAAGGTTTTGGCCGCCAGAAGGGTCACACCGAACTGTATCGCGGCGCGGAATACGTGGTTGATTTCTTGCCCAAGATCAAAGTCGAAGTGGTGATCAGCGCGGCCATGCTGGACACCGCCGTGGATGCCATCGTCAAAGCTGCCAACACTGGAAAAATCGGCGACGGGAAAATTTTTATCACCCCGGTGGAACAAGTTATCCGCATCCGCACCGGCGAGACCGACGAGTCCGCGCTTTAATCCTTGTCCATGAGGCTGCCGCAAGCCCACTGCCGACAGCAGCTTCACAGCATCATAATTTTCAATGTAGCCTCGTGGGAACGCCCGCAAATAGGCGATCTACATCAATCGCATGGCGTAGATCGCCTATTGACGGGCGTTGCGGGGCAGGTGTCGGTTCAGGTTAGTCGGATTCAGAAATCGATGGCACAATTTGATGTATCAATTGAGTCCTACCCTATTGATTTCTCACCTCTACGTTAAGCGTCGCAAAGCCCATGCGCACCCTTCGAAATACAATCTTTCCCGATCTCAAGTGTCAAGAACACGGGATTTATGATGTATGGCCGTGTCCATGGCCTGAGTGCAGGAATGGCATACCTGAAGACAGCTTCCGCGTAGAGTCGCTAATGGAAGGCGAAGAGCCAGAGGTCTATTCCAGGCGACAGTGGAAGACGTTATCTGGCGATCCTTACTTCAGCTGGGACAGCGCAAAGCTACCAAACTGGTTCAGCCTGCCGAGGGTTGTTTGGAACGAAGCGCGACGGCAAGGTTTAGTCGATACGGGCTTTCCCGATCTTATCTACCACTACACAAGTGTCGAAGGGTTCTTCGGAATCGTCCAGAGTGGTCAGCTTTGGCTGTCTGATTACTCTTACCTAAACGACACACGCGAACTGTCACATGGTGCCGATTTGGTCGCCGAGGTGGCGACGGAACTGTTGGTCAACGAGTCTCGGCCGCAGGCGACTGATCTTTTGCGGCAATGGATTACAGAACTTCAGTCACCTGTTCATCGTGTGTGCGTTGCTTCGTTCTCGGGGTCAGGCGACAGCTTAAGTCAGTGGCGGGCGTATGGCCACATCGCCATTGGCTTCGAACCTAGGGACGTATCACTGCACGCATACAGAGCGAACCTACGTCCCGTTGAGTATCAGAGAGATCGGCAACGCGCCTTGGTTGATCTTTATCTCCATCACATGAGAGAGGCGTACCTAGTAGATTCTGATAACGGCCGCCTTGAGCGGATCGAGGACGTTTATCACAAGACTGACCGACTCGTCGAACTCATTGCATTTTTTAAGGATCCCGCATTTGCTGCAGAACAGGAATACCGTCTTGCCTTCATTGAGCACCCGGATTTGATGCCTTCCCTGGGTCACAAGTGCTCCGCCAAGCGATTTAGAGTATCTCGCGGGCGCATCATCCCATATGTGTTGTCCGATGAACTCGAACCAATACTTCCAAGCGGCCGCGATCTAAAGATTCGAGAGGTTATCCTTGGTCCGGGAACTGATGCCACGCTCGAAAGGGGAATACGAGAGTTCTTGACAGAAAGCAACATGCGCGAGGTTGAAGTGAAGCGTACCCGAGTGCCTTACCGGACATGAACCCATCTAAAATCAAGAAATCAATGGCAGAATCAATAAATCAATGGCAAAAAAACCAATGATTTTCAGACCCGATTGATTCTGTTTAATGCGGGGCAGGTGTCGGTTCAGGTTTGATCTAATTCGGGCGGTTTTGCGCTTTTCAGCAACACCCACACCGCGCCGCCACCGCCCGCATTGGGCGGCGCTTCGCAGAATGCCAGCACTTGCGGGTGCTGGGTCAGCCAGTGGCGGGTGTTGACCTTCAATATCCCGTCGCGTCCTTCGCTGCGCCAGCCTTTGCCGTGGATGATGTTGATGCAGCGCAGTCCGCGTTGCGTGGCATCGCGCAGAAATTCGGCCAGTAATTTTCTGGCCTCGTCGTTGGTTAGCCCGTGTAAATCGAACTCATCTTGTAGCGGCCATCTGCCGCGACGCAAGTCGCGCAGCATCATGCGGCTGATGCCGTTGCGCGCGAATTCGGTGAGCGCGATGTCGCCTGCGCCGTGGTCGGTTAGAGTGTCTGCAACTTGAGGGGAAGAGGGCGCGGCGCGTGGTGTAGCCCGGCGCGGCTTGGGGTTGGGGGTGATGCGGTCGGGAGGCGGGAGCGGTGTTACACCTTGCAGCGCTTGTTGGAACAAGTCGGAGTCGGGGGAGGAGGGCGGTTCTGTTTTTTTCTTCATGGTTGAATTTGGGAGCGTCAAACCTTAAGGGCATCTCTAATAATTCGTCACACCGGCGAAGGCCGGTG
>JAGVNQ010000160.1 GCA_020053195.1 Sideroxydans sp. | reverse complement strand
TGCAACAATGGGCGGACTGGGGGATCATCACAGCGGCGGAGATGAAGACCCACCCGGACCGCAACAAGATCACCAACTGTCTGGGCGGTGTGGAAGATATGTTTTATATCGAGGTCGCGCCCGTGGTTCAAGTGCGGGATAACGACACGCTGCTGTTGTGCAGCGACGGCTTCTGGAGCCCGCTGGCGGAGGTTGAGTTGGCGGCGTTATGCGCAGCTCCCTCGCTGCAAAGCGCCCTGAGCGAAATGGTGGATGTCGCCGTGTTGCGCGAAGGCGGCAGCGCGGATAACACCACGGCGGTGGCCGCCCGCCTGGGCGCGGACGAGCCGGAGAATGAAACCGACATTCCGGTGTGCATGGTGCTGGACGAACGCTCGGCGGTCGCCTGAGTTTTGAAGAACGGCGCGTTATAATCCGCGCCGTTTTTTCATTTCTGAGGTTTTTAACATGCGTCCCAGCCAGCGTCAGCCGGATCAACTCCGCGCTATCCGTATCACCCGTCATTACACCAAACACGCCGAAGGCTCGGTGCTCATCGAGTGCGGCGACACCAAAGTGATTTGCACCGCCAGCGTGGAAGAGCGCGTGCCGCCGCACAAAAAAGGCAGCGGCGAAGGTTGGGTCACGGCGGAATACGGCATGTTGCCGCGCTCCACCGGTGAACGCATGAGCCGCGAAGCCGCCAAGGGCAAACAGTCCGGGCGCACTCAGGAAATCCAGCGCCTGATCGGGCGCAGCCTGCGCGCTGTGGTGGATTTGCAAAAGCTGGGCGAGCGCACCATCCAGCTCGACTGCGACGTGATCCAGGCCGACGGCGGCACACGCACCGCCAGCATCACCGGCGCATACGTCGCACTGCACGACGCGGTGAGCGGCTTGATAAACAAAGGCCTGCTCAAAGAAACCCCGCTCAAGGATTCCATCGCTGCCATCTCCGTCGGCATCTATCAGGGCACGCCCGTGCTTGACCTTGACTATGTTGAAGACTCCGCCTGCGACACTGACATGAACGTGGTGATGCTGGGCAACGGCAAATTTGTAGAAGTGCAAGGCACGGCAGAAGGCCACGCCTTCTCGCGCGAAGAAATGGACATGCTGCTGGAACTTGCGAAGAGCGGGATTGAGCAACTGATTGAAAAGCAGCAAGCAGCACTGAAAGGTTAAAACTATTCACCACAGAGGCACAGAGACGCAGAGGAAAAACCCAGAGAAAACAAAAAATGCCCAAGACGTTTCTGGTTTTGTTTTTGCCTTTCTCTGAGCCTCTGTGTCTCTGTGGTGAAAGTTTTTGATTCTTCAATCGCCCGGAAACGCCCGCCAATAGGCGATCTACATCATGTATCACGTGAAGATGCCCGTATTTGCTGGCTTGCGGGCAAGGTGGCATAAGGAAATTTGCTCATGAACAAATTAGTCATCGCCTCCAACAACCCCGGCAAGCTGCGCGAGTTCGACAAGATGCTCGCCCCGCTGGGCATCGCCGTGTTAACCCAATCCCAACTCGGCATCTCCGAAGCCGAAGAGCCGCACTGCACCTTTGTCGAAAACGCGCTGGCCAAAGCGCGCCACGTCAGCCGCGAAAGCGGACTGCCCGCGCTAGCAGACGATTCCGGCATCTGCGTCGAAGCCTTGGGCGGTGCGCCCGGCGTGCTCTCCGCGCGCTACGCCGGAGACAACCCCAAATCCGACCAACGCAACAACGACAAGCTGCTGCAAGACATGCAAGGCATCACCGACCGCCGCGCGCATTATTACTGCGTGCTGGTGCTGGTGCGCCACGCCGACGACCCGCAACCCATCATCGCCGAAGGCGAATGGCACGGCGAAATCGCCCACGAAGAGCGCGGCGACGGCGGCTTCGGCTACGACCCGATGTTCTGGTTGCCCGCCTTGGGCCGGATGAGTTCCGAACTGACCCACGATGAAAAACACGCGATCAGCCATCGAGGTAAGGCAATGAAGGTGTTGCTGGAAAAACTGAAGTTGAGAAATTCCAGGTAGGCTGATGGCTACCCACCCGCTGCATCCCGTCGGCATCCAATCGCAGTCGGTGAATTTTCAGGCGCTACCGCCACTCTCGCTCTACATCCACATCCCGTGGTGCGTGAAGAAATGCCCGTATTGCGATTTCAATTCGCATGAGGCGCGAGGAGGTATTCCCGAAAGCGAATATGTCGCGGCGCTGGTGCGCGATTTGGAGTTGGCGCTGCCGCTGATCTGGGGGCGCAAGGTGTATTCGGTGTTTTTCGGTGGCGGTACGCCGAGTTTGTTGAGCGGCGAAAGTGTGGCGGAGATTTTGCGTCAGGTGCGCATGCTGTTGCCGCTGAATCTCGATGCCGAGATCACGCTGGAGGCGAACCCCGGTACGGTGGAAGCTAGCAAATTCGCGGCTTTCCGCGAGGCGGGCGTGAACCGGCTGTCGCTGGGTATCCAGAGTTTTAACGATGTTCATTTGCGGGCGCTGGGGCGTATCCATTCTGCCGATGAAGCCAAACGCGCGATTGAAATTGCGCAGCAGTATTTCGACAACATCAATCTCGATTTGATGTATGCGCTGCCGAATCAATCCTTGCAAGAAGCATTGCAGGATGTGCAAACCGCGCTGCAATTCAAACCGCAGCATTTGTCTTGTTATCACCTGACGCTGGAACCGAATACGCTGTTCGCACATCAGCCGCCGCCGTTGCCGGATGATGAGGTGAGCAGCGATATGCAGCAAGCCATCGAGGCGCTGCTGGCCGAGCGCGGCTACGAGCATTACGAAACTTCGGCGTTTGCGCAGCCGAAAAAGCGCTCGCGTCACAACTTGAATTATTGGCAGTTTGGCGATTA
>JAGVNQ010000148.1 GCA_020053195.1 Sideroxydans sp. | reverse complement strand
GTCTTCGATGAAATCGCCCAGATGCGAGTCGTCATCGTCGCCCACCGGGGTTTCCATCGAGATGGGTTCTTTGGCGATTTTGAGGATTTTGCGGATTTTGTCTTCCGGCATTTCCATCTTGATCGCCAGCGTGGCGGCATCGGCTTCCTGCCCAGTTTCTTGCAAAATTTGGCGCGAGATGCGGTTCATCTTGTTGATAGTTTCGATCATGTGCACCGGGATGCGGATGGTGCGTGCCTGATCCGCGATGGAACGGGTGATGGCCTGGCGAATCCACCATGTGGCATAGGTCGAGAATTTGTAGCCGCGACGATATTCGAATTTATCCACGGCTTTCATCAGGCCGATGTTGCCTTCCTGGATCAGGTCGAGGAATTGCAGGCCACGGTTGGTGTATTTTTTGGCGATAGAAATCACCAGACGCAGGTTGGCCTCGATCATGTCGCGCTTGGCGCGGCGTGCCTTGGCTTCGCCGTTGGTCATCTGTTTGTTGATCTCTTTCAGATCGAGAATCGGGATGCCCACGCGTTGTTGCAGCGCGATCATTTTCTTCTGCTGGTCGATGATGGCGGGCTGGTGGCGCAACAGCGTTTCGCTGTACGGTTTTTTAGCCGCGATCTCGTGTTTCACCCAATCCAGATTACTTTCGTTGGGCGGGAATACTTTGATGAAGTGGGGGCGCGGCATGTGCGCTTTGGTCACGCACAAATCCTGAATGGTGCGTTCGCAGGCGCGCACTTCTTCCACCAGTCCGCGCATGGTGTCGCACAGCGCATCCACTTGCTTGGCGGAGAAACGGAACTGCATCAGATCGTCGGAGATTTGCTGTTGCAGCTTGTCGTATTGCTTGCTGCGGTAGCCGTGTTTTTCGTAGGCTTTGCCCAGCTTGGTGAAGTTGTCGCTGATGATCGCGAAGCGTTCCAGCGCGTCGGCTTTGAGTTGCGCCAGATTGGCGGCGGCGGCGGCGGCGGTGGCTTCTTCGCTTTCCTCTTCCTCTTCTTCAACTTCTTCCGCTTCGGCTTCTTCGTCCTCTTCGCCGTCATCCGCGCTGAGATTGGTTTCGTCCTCGCCATCGACAAAGCCGTCGATTAGTTCGTCGACACGTAATTCGTCCTTGGCGATTTTGTCGGCCAGCGCCAGAATTTCGGCGATGGTCGCGGGGCAGGCGGAAATTGCCTGAATCATGTGTTTCAGGCCGTCTTCGATACGTTTTGCGATCTCAATTTCGTCCTGGCGGGTGAGCAGATTAACCACGCCCATTTCGCGCATGTACATACGCACCGGGTCGGTAGTACGACCAAATTCGGAATCCACGGTGGAGATCGCAGCTTCGGCTTCGGCGGCAGCATCTTCGTCGGCCACCGCAGGGGTGGTTTCGGCCATCGCCAGCGTTTCGGAATCCGGCGCAACGTCGCACACGGTGATACCCATGTCGTTAATCATGCTGACCACGCCTTCGACCTGCTCGACTTCGAGCATATCCGGCAAATGGTCATTGATTTCGGCGTAGGTCAAATAGCCGCGCTCCTTGCCCAGCAGGATCAGCGCTTTCAGGCGCGTGCGGCGCTCTTCGATATCCTGCGACGGATCAACCATAGCGGCGGCGGCAGCCGCTTTTTCTTTGGAAGTTTGCTTGCCGTTGACTACGGCAGGTTTGGCCGGTGCAGCAGGTTTCTTTTGTTGCGGAGTCGCCATTTTGAGGATTCCCAATGTTGATTTTTACTCGATTACTGCGGGCGCTTCAAATCAAAAGCGCTTTCGAAAAGGTCGCGGATTATACCCGATTTCCAAAACATTTCCGAAGGTTAGCTGCGTTTGGCCGCTGCGACGGCATTTGCAATTTACGTGCCTGATGCTAGTTTTTTTCAGTTGGCTTGGGTCTTTAACTGCTGCAATTCCTGCTTTAATTGCTCGTGCCGGTCACGTTCTACCTGGCTCATACCGCCCAGCCCTTTGGCCAGCAAAGCGGACATTTCGGTTTCGATAGCGTTTTTCCGAATGTTGCGCAGCAGGCCCGAAAAATCGGCTTGCACGTCGAAGTCCTCACCCAAATACATGATCTCGCCCTGCGCCGCATTCAATGCCGCTTCATGCGCCGTCCCCTGGAAATGCTGAGTCATTGCCGCCGGGCTGGTCTCATCCGCCGATTCGTTGAGCCAATCGGCGATGGCTGCAATGGCTGCACCGTCATTTCCGTCGCCATGCCAATCACCGGGTAGTTCGCGCGCCAGCTCCGGCTTCATCACCAGACAACGCAACAAAGTGCGCAAGCCGGAAGGCGTGGAGCGCTTGGCTTTTTGCGGCGCGGCTCGCTGCGGCGCGGCAATCGGCTTGATGGAATAAAGCGCTTCCAGCTCGGCCTGCGTCACCCCCGCCAGCGCCGCCACTTCCTTGCGCAGCAGCAGCGCGGTGGTGGGCGCGGTGATGGCAGTGAGCAGCGGCTGCGCATTTTTCAACAGCGCGCTGCGCCCTTCCTGCGTGTGCAAATCAACTTCTGCGGTGAGTTCGCGCAATAGATAACCGGACAGCGGAAGCGAATTTTCCACTTCATGTTCGAACGCATCGGTGCCGTATTCGCGGATGTAAGTGTCGGGGTCATGTTCTTCCGGCAAAAACAAAAAACCGAGACGTTTACCGTCCACCAATTGCGGCAAAGCATTTTCCAATGCGCGCCACGCGGCTTTTTGGCCTGGCTTGTCGCCGTCAAAGCAGAACACCACCTGATCGCACAAGCGCAGCAGTTTTTGCACGTGATACGGCGTGGTGGCCGTGCCCAGCGTGGCCACGGCGTATTCCACGCCGTGTTGCGCCAGCGCCACCACATCCATGTAACCTTCAACCACGATTACGCGCTGCTGCGCGCGGATGGCCTTCTGCGCTTGGTACAAACCGTAGAGTTCGTGGCCTTTTTCAAACAACGGCGTTTCCGGCGAATTCAAATATTTGGGTTCGCCCTTGTCCAGCACGCGCCCGCCGAAGCCGATGACTTGACCGCGCACGTTGACGATGGGAAACATGATGCGGTCGCGGAAACGGTCGTAACGTTTGCCCTCTTCGCCCGCAATCACGAGGCCGGTCTCAACTAGCGAGGCATCCATGTAATTCGGCACAGTCGCCTTCAGGTTTTGCCAATCATCCGGCGAATAACCGATGCCGAAACGCGCGGCGACTTCGCCGGAAAGGCCTCGGCCTTTGAGGTAGTCGATGGCGCGCGGAGTCTTTTTCAGTTGCTCGCGGTAGTAACGCGTGGCGGATTGCATCAGGTCGTACAGATCGGGCGCGACCTTGTGCTGCGGCACATTGGAGGCTTCCTGCGGCACGGTCACGCCAATGCTTTTGGCGAGGTCTTCCACCGCTTCGACGAAACCCATGCCGGTGTGTTCCATGACAAAACCGATGGCCGTGCCATGCGCGCCGCAACCGAAACAGTGATAAAACTGTTTGGACTGGCTGACGGTAAAAGACGGGGATTTTTCGTTGTGGAAAGGACAACAGGCGACGAAGTTGGCACCGGCTTTTTTGAGCGGCAGATAACGCTCGATCACATCCACGATGTCGAGGCGATTGAGCAAATCCTGAATGAAACTTTTTGGAATCACTCTGCCCTCGCGCTTTAGTGGCTTGGAGAAATCGCATTGATAAAACTGAAAACAACTTTTGTCCGCAGATTAAACAGATTCACGCAGATTAAGAATAACAACTCAGTCGCAATTTAATCCAGGTTAATCTGTGTAATCTGCGGACAAACAGGTTTTGCTATTTCGTTAATTGTGCCTTGATTAAGCCTGAGACTTTGCCCATGTCGGCGCGTCCGGCCAGTTTGGGTTTGACCACGCCCATCACTTTGCCCATATCTTGCGGCCCGGTCGCCCCTGTCGCGGCGATGGCTTCGGCGATGGCGGATGTTATCTCGGCCTCGCTGAGTTGCTGCGGCATATAAGTCTGCAACACGGTCACTTCAAATTCTTCGACATCAACCAGGTCTTGACGATTGGCCGCCTTGTACTGACTGATTGAGTCGCGGCGCTGCTTCAACATCTTTTCGATGATGGCAACCACGTCCGCATCCGTCAGCTCGATGCGCTCGTCCACCTCGCGCTGCTTCATAGCCGCGAGCAATAGACGAATCGCCCCGAGACGCGCCGTTTCCTTGGCGCGCATCGCGGACTTCATGTCTTCGGTGATTTGCTGCTTGAGGCTCATATCAAACTACCTGCGCCCGAAAGGCGGGGAAGATCAATACAGCTTGGGCGGGAGAGTCTGGCTGCGCAGGCGCTTGTAATGGCGCTTCACAGCAGCGGCCAGCTTGCGCTTGCGCTCTGCGGTGGGCTTCTCGTAAAACTCGCGAGCGCGCAATTCGGTCAGCAGACCGGTTTTTTCCACAGAACGCTTGAAGCGGCGCATCGCCACTTCAAACGGCTCATTCTCTTTAACGCGTACTGTTGTCATGAACAAACTACCTTCTACCAAAAATTCGAGGGCGCGATTCTACAAAACAACGGTTTATTTCACAACCGATATTTTCCGGGATATTCGGGCTGAGAACAGGGCTTCTCTATTATTGATAGATAGGCGGACATGCCTGTAGTATTCCCGCCTTGCCCGATTTCACCCAACACACCCCAAAATGAAACAACTCACAAAAAATATTTACGCTCAAGCACTTGTCGTTTCGCTTCTCGCAATCTGCACTCTCCTCGCCACCTTGCATAGCCCGGCACAGGCTGAAGAAGCCCCCGTTTCCGCCAGCAACGAGGTGATTGTCAGCGCGGTGGGCGACATGATGCTGGACGGTTCGTCGCGGGGCGTGTTGTCGGTGCAAGGCTACGATTATCCGTTTGCGCAGGTTCGCCAGTTTTTTTCGGAGTCGCAAATTGTCTTCGGCAATCTGGAAGGGCCGCTGACCACTCGCGGTGCGCCGGAGCAGGACAAGACGTACGTTTTCCGCTCGCCACCCGAAAAAGTTGGCAACGCGCTCAAGGCGGCAGGATTTAATGTGGTGACGCTGGCCAACAACCACACGCTGGATTACGGCGCGGACGGGCTGGCACAAACCATTGAAACGCTGGACGCGCTCGACATCCGCCATGTGGGAGCCGGCCACAATCTTGCCGCCGCGCGCCAGCCCGCGCTGATGATGGCCAACGGACAGCGCGTCGCCGTGCTGGGTTATTCCATGACCCTGCCGGAAAATTTCTTCGCTTGGCGAAACCGCCCCGGCACCGCGTTCGCCCACGAAAACCAAGTGCGCGAAGACATCAAACAAGCGCGCGAGAATGCCGATATCGTACTGGTGGCGTTTCACTGGGGGCAGGAACGCAAAACCGAATTGCGCGAATATCAGGTGCGTATCGGCCACGCCGCCATCGACGCGGGCGGCGTGGTCACCTCCATCATGCTGGGCATTCCCGGTTCCCCGGCCAACGCGGCGGTGATCGAAGATGGGTTTGCCCTGCGCAAAGAGGGCCGGGGGCTTTATGCCGTGGGCGCGGCCCTGACCGCGTCGGTGGCCGGCGGGCTTTTCAGCGCCGTCCTGCTGGCCCTGTCGCTGCCGGTTTTAAAAACCGTGGTGCTTGCCTTCGGCTCGCCGGAAATTTTTCTGATCGTGTTAACCGGCCTGACTTATGTGGCGGTGCTGGGCAAGGGCTCCATGGTCAAGGCTTTTCTGGCGGTGGGCCTGGGCGTTTTTTTCTCCTGTGTCGGCTATCAGCGCATCACCGGCGAACCGAGGTTCTGGTTCGGCATTGAATACCTGCTGGACGGCGTGCGTCTGGTTCCCCTGGTCCTGGGCCTGTTTGCCGTCCCCGAGATTTTCAATCTGCTTGTGGCAAAAAAACGCTTCAACGCTCCGGAGCCCACCGAGTCTATTTTTCAGATGTGGGTCGGCGCGCTGGAGGTCTTCAAGCGGCCCCTGCTGCTGTTCAAATCGTCGATCATCGGGCTGGTCATCGGCATCATTCCCGGCGTGGGCGGTGAAACAG
>JAGVNQ010000125.1 GCA_020053195.1 Sideroxydans sp. | reverse complement strand
GGTGAAGTGGAAAAAGCGCGCGAGATCAATTTCCGTTTGCTCGGTTTGCACCGGAATTTGTTTGTCGAAGCTAATCCGATTCCGGTGAAGTGGGCGGTGTCGCGTATGGGCAAGATGAAAAACAATTTGCGCTTGCCGCTCACTCCGCTCTCCACAGGATTTCAGCCTGCGGTGGAAGCGGCGATGCGCCAGGCAGGAGTCATTTAATGGGAATAATAATGAGAACAAAAAACGTGGTGTTGGCGCTTGCCGCAATTTCGCTGTTGGCCGGATGCGGCAGTTTCTTCGAGCGCAAACAAGTGGATTACAAGGCGGGCGCGGTGGAAGTGCCGCCGTTGGAAGTGCCGCCGGATATGACGGTGGCGGTGACCGAGCCGCGTTACACCATGCCGGCGACCGACGGTACGCAAGTGGCGAAATATTCCGATTTCTCGCGCGAAAAATCGGTGTCCGCGCCTATGGTCGCCGCACCGGCAGCGACCGAAGTTGTCCCCGCCAAGCTGCTGGAAGTGGGCGGTGTCCGCTTCATTCTGCTGAACGAATCGTTTGAACGGAGCTGGCGCAAAGTGGGACTGGCGCTGGATCGCGCGCGCATCGTCGTCGGCGACATGGACCGAAGCAAAGGCATCTATTTCCTGAAAGTGGTCGATAAGGAAAAGAAGGCTGACGATGTGCAAGTGCTGGTGCATGAAGCCAACGGCACGACTGATGTGACGGTCAAAGAAGGCGGCAGCCTGAGCGGCAAAGAGGCGGCGCGCGTGCTCGATGCGCTGCTGCAAAATTTGGAAAAATAAATTATTGTGAGCAACGCAGTATTGCGACGAAGTTTGGTTTTTTTGAGGTGAGCTCGCAGTGATGCGCTTTGCCCTTCTCGGTAGCGGCAGTGAAGGCAACGCGTTGGTGGTGCAGTCCGGCGCGACTTGTCTGCTGATGGATTGCGGTTTTTCGCTGAGCGAAACGCGTTTGCGTTTGGAGCGCTTGCAATTACAGGCCGAGCAGTTGGACGGTATTTTGGTCACGCACGAACACGGCGACCACATCGCCGGGGTGGCAAAACTCTCGCGCAAATTCGACATTCCCGTTTGGATGACCCACGGCACTTTGCGTTCGCAGCAGGATGCATTTGTCGGCTTGCCGGTCACCGAGATCAATCCGCATGCCACATTTCCCATCGGCGACATCGAAGTACAACCCTATCTGGTGCCGCACGATGCGGCAGAGCCGGTGCAATACGTGTTCGGTCACGGCGCGAAAAAATTGGGTGTGCTGACCGATGCCGGTCATGTCACACCGCATATCGAAGCGGTGTTGTCCGGTTGTCATGCGCTGATTCTGGAATGCAACCACGATGCTGAAATGCTGCAAAACGGGCGTTATCCTTACAGCCTCAAACAGCGTGTGGCCGGGCGTTTCGGGCATCTGAATAATCAGCAAGCCGCAGAAATGTTATCGCGCCTGGATGTCGGACAATTGCAGCATATCGTGGCGGCGCATTTGAGCCGCAAGAACAATTTGGAAGCGTTGGCGGTGGAAGCATTGAGCGCGGTGCTCGGCGCTGCTGCGCAGCGGATTGCCGTGGCGACACAAGAGCAGGGATTGGATTGGCGCGAGATCCGGTGAAGTTTTCATGCGGAAAATAAAAAAGCCGACTTGCGTCGGCTTTTTTATTCAGCTTGAAACGCTTACTTTGCAACAGGTGCGGCAACTGCGGAAGCAGCAGCAACATCGGAAGCGGCAGCAGGAGCGGAAGCAGCAACAGCAACTTCGGCAACGGGTGCAGCAACAGGAGCGGCAGTTGTTTCAGCAGCTTTTTCGCCGCAAGCGGTCAGGGTCAAAGCAAACAGGGCAGCAATCAGAGCGGTGCGAGTCATTTTATTTCTTCCTATCGAACAATAGAACTACAACATTAAGTGAGGGTCATTTGGGCAGTACCTGTGCAGCAACCCTCCCACTGCAAAAGGCGCAGCATTTTAGCAACTTCCAGAAGAAATGCCAGCTGATTACAACCCTAGTCTGGTCGGGGTTGCGCCGGAGTGGGACGATAGCCACATTTCCTGAAAACGCGCATTGAGGATGAGAGCGCCTTGCGGGTCGTTTTTGGCAAGTAAGCCGCGCGCATCGTCGAAATGATAGCGCCGCACATAATGTGCATTGTCGGCCACAGCGAAAGGCTCGGTAACGTTCCTTATGTGCGGCGGGGTCTGGAAGATCGCCATGCTGTGGCTGAACTCGCGCAACAGCATCATCATGCGCGGGCAATAGCGGATCAAGTGCTGAGGATCGTGCGCCAGCAATTGTAGCCGGTTGTTCGGGCTGCCCAAAAGGAAACGGCGCAAGGTGTTGTAGCGCGCTTCAGAGTTGAAACCGATGTCCGAAAAATCATTTTCGAAAATATTCAGTGTGCGTTGCGCCGATGAGCACACGGTATCCAGCGCCGCGATGTAATCGCTCGCGCCATCGAACAGCGTGTGTTGCAGTGTGTCATCGTTCATGTTCAACGTTTCTTTGTGGCTGTGGCGGGCGCGAGATAGCCGTCCAGATACCACTCGTAAAGCAGTGCCAGCACGGCTTGTGTTGGCTTGGCGGTGGCAGGCAGCGCGCGCGCGTCGGCCAGCTCGCGCAGAGTGCGATAAGCCGCCTTGCCTAGCGGGTGGTCTTCGCCGTTGATGAATACCGTGCTGCCGAAACATTGCATTTGCGTTTTTTTGTCCAGCACCACGCCGGATTTTTGCAGTGCAAGTGCAAATTTCGCTTCGTTCATGGGTCTGGCAGGTGCATCGAAGAAGATATGCGGCTTGGGGTCGCTCAAATAGCAGCCGAGGAAGTTGCCGACATCCTCATCATCCCAGCGCACCTGGCGAATGGCCTGTGCGACTTGTTGCAGCATCTCCGGTCCTATCTCGGAAGGATGTTTTTGCAGTTTCAAATCGGGATCGGCATACATCCCTTCCACGCAAATACGGTCTTGCAGATAAACCAGAAACTGTTCCGCCAATTCCTGATAAGCCGGGGTGCGGAAGCCGATCGAATAAGTCATGCAGTTGTCGTCTTCGGCGATGCCGTTGTGCGCGCAGTGCGGCGGCAGGTAGAGCATGTCGCCCGCTTCCAGCACCCATTCCTGCTCGACGCGAAAATCCTTTAACACGCGCAGTGGCGCGCCCTCGATCAAGGTTTGATCTTCTTGCGTTGAAATCTGCCAGCGCCGATGGCCGCTGCCTTGCAACAGGAATACATCATAACAATCGAAGTGCGGGCCGACTCCGCCGCCTTTTGGCGCGTAGCTCACCATCAGGTCGTCCAGCCGGGCGTGAGGAATGAAGTTGAACAGTTTGACCACGTCAGTCCCGGTTTGCAGGAAGTGGTTGACCCCCTGTACCAGCACCGACCACTTGGCTTTGCCGAAGTGCTTGAAATCATCCGCAACAAAAGGCGAATGTTGCAAGGTGAACTTGCCGCGCTGCTGCGTCACGATGCGCGCCTGCACATTTTCGTCGCAAGCCAGTTCAATCAATTGCTGCGGGTTGAGCAAGCCCTTGAAGCCGGGCACCGCCTGGCGGATCAGCAAGGGTTTCTTCTGCCAATAGTCGCGCAGGAATTGTTGCGGAGTCAGTCCGCCGAGTAAGGTATTTTTCATGCGCGGGATTATATCCCTGATGTTTGCAATGGAAAGTGCTTGCGCAGAAAATTCTGGCATTCGTCCCGTGGAAATTTGGATAGAATGCAAACCTAGGAGGAAGCCATGCCAACTCAAGCGGTCGCGTTGCATATTGGAATGGAAGCGCCGCATTTTGAATTACCGGATGCGGACATGGAACTGTTCAAGCTGGTTGCGCAGCAGGGAAAGCGCAATGTCGTGCTGTACTTTTATCCGAAAGACGACACCCCCGGCTGCACCATGGAAGCGAACGAATTCTCCGATCTGGACGAAGAATTTGCCAAACTGGATACTTGTGTGGTCGGCATCAGCCGCGACGATTGCATTAGCCACGCCTCTTTCCGCGACAAATACGGGCTGTCGGTGTTGTTGCTGGCCGATCCCGAAGCGCGAGTTTGCAAGAAATACGGCGTGCTGTACGAGAAAGAGGTCGAGGGGCACAAGAAACTCGCCATTCAGCGCTCCACTTTCGTCATCGACAAGCAGGGCAAGTTGCGCCACGTTTTGTACGGTGTCCACGCACACGGACACCCGCAAGAAATACTTAAATTGATAAAGGAAATGAAATGAAGATCGAAAAAAACGCCGTTGTCTCGCTGACCTACGAACTGACCGATGCCAGCGGCGCGCTGCTGGAAAAGAATAGCGAACCCATCAGCTACCTGCACGGCGGCTACGACGGCATTTTCCCGCTGGTCGAAGAAGCACTGCACGGCAAGGCCGTCGGCGACAAATTCTCCGTCAGTATGGAGCCGGATGATGCCTTTGGCGAATACGAGCACGACTTGGTGCGCGCCGAACCGCGCAATATGTTCCCGGCGGATGTGGCGGTCGGCATGCAGTTTGAAGGCGGCGCGGAAGGCGACGATGACGAAGATTTCATGCTCTACACCGTCACCGAAGTCGCCGACGACGAAGTGACCGTGGATGGCAACCATCCGCTGGCCGGTAAAACGCT
>JAGVNQ010000009.1 GCA_020053195.1 Sideroxydans sp. | reverse complement strand
GATGCTTTGTCCCGCCCCCAGCAATACCCTGCCGCCCGCGTTGGCCAGCTCCACCCTCCCCTGATCGACGCTGACATGCAGGCTGTTGCTGAGGTTGACCGAATATTCCGTGCCGCGCACGCCCAGCGTGGCCAGCCGCGTTTTCAGCAGGTAGTTGCGCTTGTCGATATGCCCGGTCAGCGTGTGCATCAGGCCGGTGAGCAGGCTGAAACGCGCGCGCTCGTTCTTGCCTTTGTCATAGTGGTATTCATCCACGACAAAGCGGGTGTCGGCATACAGCGAAAGCAGTGTGCCGTCAGCGAAACGCAGTTGCACCCGCCCTACGCCGGTGACGATGGTATCGCCGCTTAACAACTCGCTGCGCCTGACCGGGATGATGGTTTCCTTGCCGCGAAGGATTTCCACCTTGCCGGTCACGCTGAGAATCTGCCCCGCACTGTCGGCAGCCAGCGCATGGCCGACAAACACAAAAAACAGCAGCAACAGCAGCACGCATTGCGTCAGGGCAAAACGCAACACCAGCGTGTCGAACAAACCGCGTTGAACCGCCTCAGTCTTTTTCATGATCGAACTCCCATCGTATTTGCATCGAGTATGTGTTGCGCGTGTAGTCGTACAGCACGGCATTGGAGGCATTGCGCAGCCCAGTCAGTCGTTGGGTCAGATGCCACTCGTCGGCCAGCCGGTAATCGAGTGCCAGCCCCAGGCTGGCCACTTTGTCCTGACGCACGAGCTGGTGCAGCGGATCGGTGACCAGATGGTTGCGCTGCTCATAAACAGCGGCGGCGGACACTGACCAGCGCGCGCCCAGCGGTATCCCCAGCCCCGCGCTCCCCCCGAAATAATTGAAACTGAATTGGGGTTTGTCCGCAGCGTGTGCTGTTTCGCGGCCACCCAGAATTCCGTATTGCAACGCACTGTTTTCGCCCCAGGCCACATCGCGCAGCAGCCCGACAGTACGCCGCGTGGTGTTGTCCAACGAGTGAACAGGAAAGGTGAATACCAGTTGCTGGTAATACGTGGTCAGCAGCGAGTTGTCGGCGAAGGCGTGCACCCAACTGGCTTTGCCGCCCAGTGTGTAGCGGTAGGAACTGTGGCTGATGCGGTAATCCTGCGCCAGCAGCGACATGTTGAAAAAGTCGTTGCCGCTGCGCTTCAACACCCCCAGATTTAGGTTTTCGTAACCTTCGATTACATCTTTGCGCTGGCGGTTGAAAGCCTGCATCACGCTGCCATCCACAGTCAGCCACCAGGTTTCGCTCAAGGCTTTTTGCAGCGAAAGCCCTGCTTCAAGCGAACCCACCAGATCGCCATCGCGCGCGGCAGTGCCCAGATCAGTGGGCGTGGAACTGAGGCCGGGAATCAGCAGCGAACTCTGATCCGGGCCGCTGGTCACGTTGCTGTCGCCGCCCAGTCCGCCCGCCACGTAGCCGCGTAGCGTCATGGGCGCATTGGATGCCGCCTGCTCGATGGCGCGCAACACCGCTTCATATTCGATGCGGTGCGCCTCGTCCAGCGGCCTGTCCTGCAACGGCTGCAACAGCTCGCGGGCGTAGTCCACTTCTGCCCGCCCGGCGCTGATGCGCGCGGCCAGCAGGCGCGCATCCAGATGTTCCGGGTCGGCCATCAACACGCGCTCGAACGCGAACAGCGCCTTGCCCGCCTGCCCGGTGCGGTACATCACCTGTCCGTACAGGTAGTCGAACTCCACCTCCCCGGCATAGTTCAACAAGTCCGCTTCCAGCATCAGCGCCGCCAGTTCCGCCTGCCCCGCCTCCAGCAAACGCCGCGCCGTCTGCTGGTTCACCGATTCGTCAGCATTGGCCGCAGTGACGCAGCCCAGCCAGAGCAAACCCAGCAACAACGGCGGCAGCAGATGCCCCCTGTGTTTCCTGTCTTGTTTCCGCATCACACACTCCCTGTATTTTTTCTTTTGATTTTGTCACATCCGGCAACAGTTCCGCATTGCGATCAGTTCAGCGCGCCATTGAGCAGATAAGCGCGGGCTTGCAGATGACCCGGACTGCGGCTCAACACGTTCATATAAGTCTTGCGCGCTTCGCTGGCATTGCCCATCCAGGCATGGGCGCGCGCCAGATAAACCAGCGCGGAGGCATCGCTGGGATAACGCTCGGATAAAATTTCCGCATGTTTTTTCATCGCCGGCCAGTCGCGTATGCCTTCTTCCGCCACGATCAGGCGCAGATAGGCGGTGTAGTCGTTGGGGGCCATTTCCAGCGCCTGCCGTGCGTACAGCGCCGCTTCGCGCCAGCGTTGCTGCGCCAGCAAGGGTAGCGTCACGCCCAGCACCGCGTCGATGGACTTGGGATTTCTGCGTATCGCCTGTTTGTACCAGCTGATCGAGTCGCTATATTCCCCCAACAGGTAATTCAACCAGCCCCGGCGCAACATCATCAACTCGGCATCCAGCCCCACCGGCTTGATCTCCTCCAGCACCACCAGCGACTCGGCATATTGCCTGGCGCTTTCCAGTTGATACGACTTGCTCCACACCGCCTCGTTATCCGCGTGCGCCACCTGCCCCAACATCAAACTTGCCATCAACAAACACCACTGTAGTTTTCTCATTGCTGCTTCTCCTTTATTTTAAGTCTTCATCATTCCTCGTAGGGTGGGCACGCTTTTTGTGCCCACGCGTAATTTCGAATTGCTCACCGCGTGGGCACAAAAAACGTGCCCACCCTACATTCCTCACCAATTCATATTCCAGTTCGCATACACAAAATTCCCGCGATACTTATTCCCCAGACTGACGTTTTCGTAACGGTTTTGCCCGCCCAGCAACATCAGTTTGTATTTGTCCGCTTTGTCCAGTTTCCAGCTCACGCCCAGCGCCAGCCCACCCGTTTGCAGATCGGCTAAATTCGCCACCGAGCCTGCGTCCATATCCACCGCGAACAGGCGTTTGCCAGCCAGCGCGCTCAACACCACGCTGTGCGGTTTGAAATAGCTGCTGCCCGGCATCAACCAATAGCTGTATTTCAATTCCAGCGCATTGGTGCGGCTGAAACCCTGCGCCAGCGCCGCATCGGAAAATTCGATCAGATAGCCGCGCAATTGCAGCCAAGCTGCATCCTGTTGCAACGCCAAGCCGAACGTGGGTGTGAGCTGGGAAACCGTGAGCAGAGAAGCGTAGTTGCTACGCGCATATCCCACATCGACATAGAGCTGCTTGTCGTTGCCGAGATAGGAAGTTTGTATCGCCCCGGCGCGCACGTCGTCGGTCAGCCCGCTCGCGTCGTCGTTGGCCGAGACGTGCCCGTCCGCACGCAAGGTGAAACGCCCGCCCAGCAAATCCGAATAAAAATGTTCGCGCAAGGACAGGAAAATCGCCTGCTGATTGACCTGCGGCAGCGATTGCAGAAACTGCACGGCGGTATTGGTGTAACCCAGCGTCAGCCCCCGGTCTTCCAAATAGTCCGCAGAAACCACCATGCCGGATTCCAGCGCAGCCGCGCGCAACAATGAGCCGGAATTACCCACCACCGTGGTTTGTGCGGCAATGTTCCCGCTCCAGCGTTCGCCCGCATGGGCTGCGCCGCACATCAGCATCGCGAGTATCAGAATTAGTTGTTTCATTGCATTCTCTCGAAATAATTTTTCAAAAAAACCTAGTTGAGGGGTTTGTAGGTGCGAATGAATGCGCACCTACAATTGCGGCCAAGTTTTTATTGTTTGAGCGCCCATTCACTTTGCGGCACACCCTCGTCCGCCTCCTGGAATGCGCCGGTCAATTCCATTTCCCAACATTTGCCATCCGCTTTGGCAAACAGTCGGGTGACCCCTTTGTCGGAGGCGATCTCCGTGTAAATTTCGAGCACGTGGACTCCGGCAAACAGGAAGTTGCCTGTCTGCTGCCAGCGTTGTGCTGCTTCGTCCCAACTACGCCTGTATTCCGATTCGAGTTGGGTAACAAACGGATACAGCAGCATTCCCGTCACGCCCAACACCCCTGCCGGGACAAGGCGGGTCGAGGGTTGATCCCGCCATAACTCCGCGTGTTCGGAAGATGGCGTGCAGCCGATAGCCAGCATCCACAAATCGAAATATTCGTCGGCGCTGCCTTCTCTCGCATAACAGGCGAATAACGCCCCGTCCCAAACACACAGACAACTCGCGCCGCTGTCCGACATCAGACGGAAACGCCCATCCAGCGTCAGTTGCGTGGTGATCTTGCGGGCGATCCAGCCACCGTCTTCGTTGCGCGCGCGGAAGGTGCGCCCCTGTCCGACCTTGAGCGTCAGCGGGCGCACCGCGCCCTGCGATGCGGCGGTCACGCCGTCGCCTTGCGCCACGTTGCTCCACAAATGGAAAACATCTTTCTCCTGCCGCGTGCGCATCAACACGCCGACCAGATGAAAAGGCAAAGTCGCTGCGCCCGGAAATTCGCCGCTCACCAGCGACAGATGCAAATGCGGTTGCGGCGAGCGCCCCGAGTTGCCGCAATTTCCCAGCGCAGCGCCGGGGTTCACATAGTCGCCGACATTCACCACAACGCTGCCCTGACGCAAGTGCGCCAGCAACACATACACGCCGTAATACAAACGGATCAGCACATAGTTGCCCCAGTTCTCGCGCAGATTGACCTCGCCCGGCGCGTTGTCCGCCACGCTGTTTTCCACTTGCACCACCTGGCCGTGACAAGGCGAAACCACGGGCAAATCGAAGCAGTAATAATCCTTGAGCGCGCGCCCGCTGTTGCGAAAACTCAGGCCTTCAACCGTGACAATAAAATCCAGCGCGTTGCGCCAGATGCCGCGATGAGTGTGTTCGCCGTCCACCCCTTGCGACACTTGCCATTCGCCGAAGAACGGCGCGTTTAACCCGGTGCTGGCGGGGTCGCCCAGCCGCGCGCGCGCCAGCCGGGTTTCTTCCAGCGTGATCTCCGGCAATATCACGCGTTCACCCACCAGCGCCGGTTTGCCGGAACGTTGTGCGGCATACAAACACAGCCAGGTCGCCAGCAGAAAAGGCAGCGCCAACGGCGACAAACCTAGAGGCGCGAGCAGCTTGGTGAGTGCCGCCGAGAAAAACGCGGCGAGGATGGCGGAAACCATGGCCAGCATCATGCTGGCTCTGCCCGGCACCACAAACAATCCGCCCACTGCCATGGCCGCCAGAATCGAGTTGAAACTCCATGACGGCAGCAGATCAACCGCCAGCCCGTCATTCAGCAGCGCCTGCCACGCCATGCCCGCGACGAACCCCAGCAGCGCCATAAACGCCAGCGTGCGCGATGTGAACAGGATGACCAGAAACATGGCTGCGCCCAGATAAACATCGGGCTGGGAATAGACACTGCCCAGACTGGAAGAAAAAGCTGCCGACCAGTGCGCCGCTTCGTTGCTCACGCTCTGCACCGGCAACAACATGGCATAACTGGCCGCCGCAAAATCGGCCAGCCACGCACTCAACACAAACGGCAAACTCAATATCGGCAGCGCGGCAAACCGCCACCACGCGGCAGCCAGCCAAGCACTCATCAATGCGGCGAGCACCGCCGCCAGCACCAGCAACACGGCAAGCTGAAAATTGGGGATGTAATGCGACTCAAGCAACAGCCCGGTGAGCAAACCGTTAAACACGAATACCGGAACCAGTGCATCCACCACGCGCATCCAGCGCGCCACCAGCAACGACACCGATGCTGCGATCAACCCGGCCAGACCCGACAGCGGCGAAACAAAAGTCAGCAGCAACAGCGCCATCCCGGCACGCGCGGAGGGCAACAACAACACCCAGGCGTAACCTTGGGTAAGTTGGCGGAAGAAGGTATGTTGCGTCTGTGTAGGAGCGAGCTTGCTCGCGATTGATTTTTCGCCGGACAAATTTTTCGCGAGCAAGCTCGCTCCTACAATTTCTGAGTCACTC
>JAGVNQ010000098.1 GCA_020053195.1 Sideroxydans sp. | reverse complement strand
TTGCGGTCATCGGAATAATTCACAAACAAAGATCGTTTCCCATCCCAAAGCGGTCGTTGATATTCAGCTCAAATTAATTGCGAAACTGACCCCGATAATTGACCAAAGCTGACCCCGATAATTGACCAGTTTGCCGCTACGCTATTGATCCGGCACGCAAACAGTATCGCTTTCGTCATTCCCGCGAAGGCGGGAATCCAGCAAAGAAAACATTCCGCGAAGCGGACAAGAGTTTGGTTTTGTCCCGCTTCGCGGGGAGTATTCAATCAACTGGATTCCCGCCTTCGCGGGAATGACGTGCTACTTCATTCGTGCCGGATAAATAGAAATTTCTCCCCTCGCCCGCTTGCGGGCGAGGGGCTGGGGGGGGGCTTTGAAGTACCTGCATGTTTGCCATAGATTGAGCGAATCGGTACTATGTGACTAGGGCGTGTGACTATGGTGGACGGAGGTAATCATGTTAAATCAAGTATCAAAATCGCAGTTCAAAGCCAAAGCGTTGGAATTTTTCCGGCAAGTTGAAGCCAGCGGCGAGTCGGTGGTCGTCACCGACCACGGCGAACCGAAACTGGAAGTCAGGCGTTTGCGCGCGACGCACCGCCAGCCACTGGAACTTTTGCGCGGCACGGTGTTGCGCTTCGATCAACCGACCGAGCCTGTGGCCGAGCAGGATTGGGAGGCGGCAAAATGATCGTGTTGGATACCCACGCCTTGATCTGGTGGGTAACGGGCAACAGCGCGCAGTTGTCGGCTAAAGCATCCGCCGCCATTCAGGCCGAACTGGACGGCGGCGACATTGTGGTGTCGTCGATCAGCGCATGGGAAATCGCCATGCTGGTCAATAGCGGACGGCTCGCTCTGGCGATGGATGTGTCGGAATGGCTGGCCGTGGCGGAAGAAATCGAGGCGGTACGCTTCGTGCCGGTCGATAACGAAATCGGCGTGCAATCCACCACGCTTCCCGGCGAATTTCACAAAGACCCGGCAGACCGCATCATCGTGGCGACCGCCAGAAAACTGGCCGCGCCGCTAGTCACCGCAGACGAAAAAATCCGCGCGTATCAGCATGTGCGGACAATCTGGTAAGCATTTCAAAACTCAAACTGCCCCGTAAGCCGCGCCAATAGGCGTTCTACATGATGTATATGTTGTAGAACGCCTATTGACGGGCATCTTCACGAGATGGGGGAAATATTTGATTGGCTGATGCGATTGGATGATTTTGCTGGATGACGGCGTTGTGCCATTTGCGGATATTCAGCTAGTTACCAGAAGTGTCGGTTGCGCCATTTTACAATAGGCAAACAGCTCTTCAGCAAGCACCTCCATTTGAATCAGGTGCTCTCGCTTAGCGCCGATTTTAGTTCTGCTAAATTCTCGTTGTATGCCATGCGGAATCGGGTGAAGTTGTGGCCTCCCCCATAATGCTTACTGCTCCACGAATTGGCATCCCATCCTGCTTCTATCAGATCAGAGGCAGCGAAGATGAACTCCAAGGCATCGGTTAGAAAACACATTAAAGGCTCAACTGCGGAATAGTTGAAGTCGCCTGATCCTCCGTGGACGAAGTGGTTACGGCATTTGACGGCAGTCTTCGCTACTAAAGCTAATTCCGGTAATTTGTGTCCAAGGTGACGCGCCACTATGTTGACCCGGTGCAATACTTTCTTTGGCAAAGAAGGCTGACCCATTCTCTTCAGAGCCATCATTACGCTGTCCCGCTCAATGCCACTTAGGTTCTTGAAGATCGCAATACCTTGCGTTTGTGCCGCCACTAGCTCGGCTGGCATTTCTGGAACTATAGGGACGGCTTCCGTCGGGAGAAGGTCGAACATGTTGGCTGCTGCAATCAAACGATTGGTGTCGTATGAGTTTCCCATACGCAAACATTCGTTGTACCGTGATCGAGCGAGCCGCCACGTTGAATCACGAATAACCCAATCATTTAAGACTGTAGTGAATTCTTCTGGTCTGCATACAGCGTCAAGTGGGATGTCGCTTGGATGCGGCGTCTCAACGCTCTTGTCCCTTTTTCTATAGCCCTGTGGTGCAAAGCTCCAGCTTAACTTCAGCGATGCGTGCAGTTGGTCGGATTCGGCTGCAATATCCAAATAGACTGACTTGATGCCCTGCTTTCGCCCGGCGAGTAACGTTAGGAATCTAACCACAATCATCGTCCGTTCTACGCAGTCGTCAAAGGCAATTGGCGTTGCGGGAGTGATCGTAACCATCATTCGATTCTTAATAAAAACACCGTTTGGGCCACCCGTGCTGAAGCTAGGGCTATGATTCACAGAGACTCTGCCAATCTCAGTGTCGACGGCAATTACTTCGCGCTTACCCGTGAAGTATGCAATCAGCGCCGTGTCACCTACTGGAATCGTCCGATCCACATTGTTAGATTTAACAATAGATTCAATGAGCGAATTCGAATCAATAACAAGACCGAAAGCATCGAAGTCGTAAAAAATGGAAGAAAGGTCGGTAACTGTGAAATGCACAGCTTTGATCGAAGGCTGCTCTGGATGTAGATGTTGAGACCCTACCGTCACAAAATGGGGGAATACCTCAGCATGGTGATACCTCCCTTCATCTTTGCGCCATGAATGCCCCCAGTCGCTGCAAACGCACTGTAGGCAGCTGACTTTGGAGAGGTCGTGTAGCTGGCCGTGGATGAGATGCTGAATTTTCGAGGGATGATTATCTCCTTCATGGCGCAGTAGCAGGAGGGTGTTGCGCCCCTTCATCTGGAGTTCGCCGAATACTTTGGAGTCATCAGACAATGAGAAGCTACCGAATGTTCGCGACTTTTTGGAAGCCATTTTCTTCATTACTTCCCCTCCATTCAAAGATAATGGCTGCCCACAGAGTTGTGGACGGTTTGTAGGAGAGAGATTATATAATCAAGTACACGGATGACCGCTTCGGGTCGTTAACTGAATTGTGATTTGCACAATTGGTTACCCAAAAGCAGACGCTCACATTTCCTAAGCTTGGATACTCCCTCTAAAAAAATTCCTTGCCAATTTCCTGACGGGGTATATGACCGCAAGGGTGAGGCGAAGTTGAAAAGCCAATTTTCAAACAACAACCTCGTGGAGAAGCGCGCCAATAGGCGTTCTACGTGATGCGATTGATAAAGAGTGGCGTATTTACTGGCTTGATGGCAAGCGGCATATTAAAAACCTATGCTTTCGCGCTTTACTCAGCGACTTCAGGCCATTGCTGTGAGCTGTGCAACACGCGCAAAATTTCGATGCGCGAGCCGTTGATTCGATAAACGACAACGAATGAAGTGTTGGTGATAACCAATTCGCGCGTTCCATCCACACGACCTGTTCGCCCCAACTCAGGATGATCGGCCAAGACATCTACCTGCCATTCGATTTCTTCATCCTGCGAAATGGCAGCAAGTGGATTGTCCTGGGCGATGTAGTCAAGCTGGGCAAGCCGATTGCTTTGTGCTTGCGGCAGCCAAACGATTTGCATGGCGACTAACCCTTAGCCTGTGACGCGGCTTGTGCCTGCCATTCGGCACGGCGCGCCACGCTCTGCGCTTTGACTTCCTCGTTCGATAACCATTGGGTTTGCGCGTCGTTGGCTTCGCGCAACCCTTGCTCGACTTGACCGCGAAACCATTGTTCGCGCTGCGTATAGCGCTGTTCCAGAAACTGAACAAAATCCAGCGCCTCGCGCGCCGCCGCTTCGGGCAGGTTACGGCTATGCTGGTAAATCGCTTCTGCCAAAGTCATGGTTGCCTCCTTACGAATGCAAATAATCCATTAGAAATATTCTCTACGTAGGGTGCGTTTACGCACCATTGCGATTGGTGCGCAAGCGCACCCTACAATATTTATTACGCCGTGCCGCCCACCGTCAACCCGTCAATCCGCACCGTCGGTTGTCCCACGCCGACCGGCACGCTCTGACCTTCCTTGCCGCAAGTGCCGACACCGGGGTCAAGCATCAAATCGTTGCCGACCATGCTCACGCGCATCAGGGCTTCGGGGCCGTTGCCGATCAGGGTGGCGCCTTTCACCGGGTAGGTGATTTTGCCGTCTTCAATCATGTAGGCTTCGGTGGTGGAGAACACGAATTTGCCGCTGGTGATGTCCACTTGTCCGCCGCCGAAGTTGGCGGCATACAGGCCGTGTTTGACCGAGGCGATGATCTCGTCGCGGGTCTTGTCGCCGTTGAGCATCATGGTGTTGGTCATGCGCGGGATGGGCAGGTGGGCGAACGATTCGCGCCGCGCGTTGCCGGTCACCGCCACGCCCATCAGGCGCGCGTTCATGCTGTCTTGCAAATAGCCGCGCAGGATGCCGTCTTCGATCAGCACGGTGCGTTGGGTGGGGTTGCCTTCATCGTCCATGTTGAGCGAGCCGCGCCGGTCTTTGATCGTGCCGTCATCCACCACGGTCACGCCTTTGGCCGCGACTTGTTGCCCGACGCGGCCGGAGAATGCCGAGCTGCCTTTGCGGTTGAAGTCGCCTTCCAGCCCGTGTCCCACGGCTTCGTGCAGCAGAATTCCCGGCCAGCCGCTGCCCAGCACCACGGTCATGTTGCCCGCAGGCGCGGGACGCGCTTCCAGTGCCACGCTGGCTTGATGCACGGCCTCTTTGGCGTAGCGTTGCAAAATTTCTTCGCTGAAATAATCGTAGCCGAAACGTCCGCCGCCGCCCGCCGAACCTTGCTCACGCCGACCGTTGCTTTCCATGATGACTTGCAGCGACAAGCGCACCAGCGGGCGGATGTCGGCATTCAACAAACCGTCGCTGCGCGCCACCAGCACCACTTCGTATTCTCCCGCCAGCCCGGCCATCACTTGCGTGACGCGCGGATCGAGCGAGCGCGCGATACGTTCCAAGCGTTCCAGCAGCGCGACTTTTTGTTCGGCTTTGAGTGTGGCGATGGGATCGTGCGGCAAATACAGATTAGCGGTTTTGCCCGCTTTCAGCAGCGGCGCGCTTTGCCTGCCGCCTTGGCGCGCGATGGCGCGGGTGGCTTCAGCCGCGCTTTCCAGCGCACCCATGCTGATATCGTCGGAATAGGCGAACGCGGTTTTCTCGCCGCTCACCGCGCGCACGCCCACGCCCTGGTCGATGCTGAAGCTGCCGGATTTGACGATGCCTTCTTCCAGCGACCAGCTTTCGGCGCGGCTGTATTGGAAATACAAATCGGCGTAATCAAGGCGGTTCGCCATCATCTGCCCGAACACCTGCTGCAAGCCGGACGCGCTCAAACCATGGGCGGACAGCAACGTCTGCTGCGCCAACTGCATGGAAGTTTTGTTCATGCTTTTTCGGGTGTATCGCAATGGAAGGTGCGATGCGACAGCGCGGGCAAACTGGCGCGCAGGCTGGTTTGATAATTCATATCCACATCGGCGATGACCACGCCCGAGCCGCGTTGCAGCTCATCCACGATGCGCCCCCACGGATCGACGATCATGCTGTGGCCGTGCGTCTCGCGTCCGCTCACGTGGTAACCGCCTTGCGCGGCGGCGATAACGTAGGACAAGTTCTCGATGGCACGCGCGCGGATCAGCGGCTCCCAATGCACTTTGCCGGTAGTGGCGGTGAAGGCCGACGGCAACACGATGATGTTCACATCCTTCATGGCGCGGAAAATTTCGGGGAAGCGCAAGTCGTAACACACCGCCAGACCGATGCGCCCGAACGGAGTATCCACCACCACCACTTTGTCGCCCGCTTCGATGGTGTTGGCTTCGTTGTAATGCTCGTTGCCAAGCGTCAGGCTGAACAAGTGAATCTTGTCGTAACGCGCGACCTGCTCGCCTTTGTCGTTGAACACCAGCAGACTGTTGCGCACTTTTTCCGGCGTGCTGGCCGCCAACGGCAGCGAGCCCATCAGCCAGATTTTGTGCATGCGCGCCATTTCGCTCATGAAATTCTGAATCGCGCCCTGCCCCGGCTCTTCGCGGGCTTGCACCATGTCCTGATTTTTCAAACTCATGATGGCGAAGAATTCCGGTAGCACCACCAGTTTCGCCCCCTGCGCCGCCGCATCGCCGATCAGGCGGCGCGCCTCGCTCAGATTGCCCTCGACCTTGGGGCCGGAAGCCATCTGAATCGCAGCGACTTTAAAGTTGTTGAGTTTGCTGCCTGTCTGGGTATTGTCTGGAGATGCCATGATTCGCGGGCTTTCAAAGGTTCGGTTATTGGGAGGTTACGAAAATATAAAAATCAAATCTAGCCACAGAGAACACAAAGAAAACGGCGCAAAACAAAATTATGTTGGCTCACACAAAATGGGAATCAGGTTGGCGTTACATCAACCTGCCTTTCTCTGTGGTCTCTGTGTTCTCTGTGGCTAAAATGTTTTTCAGTTGTTACAAATTACTCGCCAGCATCTTTCGGCGCGGGTTTAGCCTGGACGGCTCTCTCCACTTTCGGATCTTGCCAGCTGCCGCTGACATTGTATTCAAACGACACCAGCTTATCGAGCGGATTGCTCAATATTTTATTGGTCAGCAACACGCCCACCCCCACCGTCGGTCCGGCCACAAAAGACAGCATGGACACGTTGTCGCCGATGGTGGGCATCACGCGCACCTTGAGCTGCTGCGTTTCGCGTTCCAGATCGACCTGACCGTTGAGCGTGATGATGGCGGCGGCTCCCGTCAGTTTGAAATCGGCGTTTCTAACCAGACCGTGCTCGATCACGGCTTCGCCCGCGATGCTGTCGAACTCGAAACCCGGGCTGATCACGTCGGTAAAGTCCAGCTTGATGCGTTTGGTCAACGATTGCAGGCTCAATACCCCGAGCAGTTTAGCCGCGCCCGGATCGACTTGCAGGAAGCGTCCTTTGCCGGTTTGCAGACGCAGTGTCCCGTTCAAACTGCCGTAGTTGAATTCGTCCGGCGCACCGTCCCACACCAGATCGCATTCCAGCGTGCCGCTGCCGTCCCGCAGGCTTTCCGGGTAACCGGAACGCGCCAGAATTTTGCCCGCGTCGGTGATCTCGATTTTCGTGTTGAGCCGCGTCTGTTGCGGCGCGGCGCTCCATTTGCCGCTGGCGTTGATGGTGCCGTCCGGGTTGGTCAGGCGCAGCCTTTCCAGCGCCACCGCGCCGTCCGCGCTGTTCACCAGCATTTCCAGCTTGCCCAATTGGCGGCCTTTCCAGCTCAGCTTGTCGATCGCCACATCGAACGTGGGCAACGACAATTTGCTCGGCGCATCCGCGCGGGCGGCCACCGCTGGTGGCGACGGCATTTCGTTTTCGCCTTCGCCCAACATGGCGTTCTTCAGGCGCACCAGCAGGCGGCCATCGTTCTGCGGTTGCCAGATCAAATCGCCGTTCACTTCGCGCGAAGACAAGCGCGTGCTGATCAGGCCGTTGCGCCCGCTGCCACGTATTTTCAATTGATGCACGGTGTTGCCATAGCCGTGGACTTTATCCAGCGTCAGATTAATCCCGGCGATATTGGGCAACACGCCTTCACCGCTGGAAAAATCGGACCAGCCGCCCCAACCTTCCAGCGCCAACTGCGGCAGTTCGCCCGCCACCACAATCCCTTCCGCGCTGGGTTTGACTTCGACATCGCCGAACAAAATCGCGCCGCGTTTGATATTCCATTCGCCTCGCGCATCGGCGACGCGCGTCAGTTCCGCGCGCAGCAAATTCCCGTAACGCAACTTGAATTTATCCTGCACCGTGGTCACATCCTTCAGCTCGAAACGCAGCGCCACCCGCTCCGCCGCCGTTTTGGCGAACGGCGACGGTAGCGCGGATTGCAGGCCGATCAAATCGGAAGTCACCAGCACATCGGCCATTTTGTTTTTGACCTTGACCTCGGCCACCCAATCCGTTTTCCCGCGCAAACGCCGCAGCAAGGGATAGGTGTAATTCGGCGGCAAGTTGTCGGCATTCAGCTTGCCCGAGGCTTGCGCGAGCAAGGTGTCGTTTTCGCTGCGCAGCGTGATACGCGCCGGGCCGCCCAGAATTTGCGCTTTGATGTCGTTCGCCTGCAAAGCGTGGTTGGTGAACGACAGCGTGCCGCTGGCGTTGCCCAGCAGCGGCACCTGCGCGGCCAGGTCAACTTCGTTGTTATAAAACTGGTAGCTGCCGACCACCGTGGCCGGGGTCGCGCCGCTCAACGGAACATCGAGTTTCAATTTCAGCAGACCGTCGCCGCGCGCGCGGATGTTGTCGGTGTAGCCGTCCAGATAGCCGCGCACAGGGCTGTTGCGGATGTAATCGAGGCAGTGTTGCGTGGCATCCGCCGCTTCGCCGTCAACGTGCATCACCAGCTCGTCGGCCAGCGTATCGGGCAACACCACGCTCACGTT
>JAGVNQ010000166.1 GCA_020053195.1 Sideroxydans sp. | reverse complement strand
GTGGGTGACGCACAGCATGGTGACGTTTTCATGGTGCAGGCGATCAATCAGCATGCCGACCTCGCGCGACATCACCGGGTCCAGCGCCGAAGTCGGTTCGTCCAGCAACACCACTGCCGGGTCCATCGCCAGCGCGCGCGCCAAGGCCACGCGCTGTTTTTGTCCGCCGGAAAGATGCGCGGGATATTTATCGCTCTGCTCGGCCATGTCCAGACGCGCCAATTCGTGCAGGGCTTTTTCTTCGGCTTCCGCGCGGTGCATGCCGCGCAGCTTGCGCAAGCCGAGCGTAACGTTATCCAGCACGGAAAGATGGCGGTACAAAGCGAATTGCTGGAACACGAAACCAATGCTTTGACGCAAGGCGCGCACATCGACACCCGCCCCGGTGACTTGCTGTCCGCGTAAATGAATCGTGCCGGAACTGGGTTCCACCAGCCGGTTGATGCAGCGCAACAAGGTGGATTTGCCGCAACCGGACGAACCCATCACCACCTTGACCTCGCCCTCGGTTACATCAAGGTTGATGCCGTTCAGCACGACTTGATCGCCGAACTTCATTACCAGATCACGTATTTCAATTAACGCCATGAGGCTTCCTTTGGGTTGCTGAACCAGTTCCTTCCCCCTTGCAGGGGGAAGGTTAGGATGGGGGTAGAGTTTTGGAACGCTAACGTTTCTACCCCCTCCCTAGCCCTCCCCCTGCAAGGGGGAGGGAATGGAAAATATAAATTCATTTTCGCGCCTATGCCATTCCCATGCCCGGCACGCGATAACGCCGCGCCAGCCATTGCACGCCGACCAGCAGCGTGCGGTAGATGGCGAAGTACAAAATGCCGACCGCCAGATACACTTCGACTCCGCGCAAGGTGGTCGAGGCCAGCGTCATCGCTTGTTTGGTGATTTCTGGAATGCCCACGGTGTAGGCGAACGGCGAATATTTCAGCACGGAGGTGAACTCGTTCACCATACCGGGCACGGCGAAGCGCAGCATTTGCGGGAATTCGATGTACATCAGGATTTGCAGACGGGTCATGCCCATGGACTGCGCGGCAACAATCTCGCCCGCATCCACCGAGTCCAGCGCACCGCGAAAAACTTCGGCCAGATACGCGCCGCAAATCAGCCCCAGACTCAGCATCATCGCCAGCAAAGGCGAAACCTTCAAGCCGATGCCGGGCAAACCGAAATACACGAGGAAGAGTAAAACCAACACCGGAATGCCACGAAAGATGTAGGTGTAAACATCCAGCAGCGGCCTGGCTCCCGGCAACCCAAGCCGTCGCGTGCCCGCCGCCGCCAGCCCCACCAGCAGGCCGGTGACGCTGCATGCGAGCGTGACCATCACGGTATAACCCACGCCCTGCGCTAACAGCGCGATGATGTCGAAAAAATTCATAAAGCCAATCGCAGCAAAATTACTTCATCCACTTATCAACAATTTCCTTGGTTTTTTCCGGGCCAAGCTCGGCCAGATATTTGTCGAAATCGGCGCGCCGTGGCGAGCCTTTGGCGAAGGCAAAGCCCAGCTTGTCCAAACCGGTAAAGACATAGCTGCTCTGGATGGGCAATTTTTTCTTGTAGAGGAAATCAGCGAATACGGGTTCTTCGATAAAGGCCAGATCGAGGTTGCCGTTCTGCAAATCGGAAGTGACTTCGCTGTAAGTCGGATACAGCTTCACCTTGCTCAGCGCGTAATAACCTTTTGGCTCAAGGTCGTTTTTGATGAGGTCGTTGTACGCCATGCCGCGCGGATAACCGATGGAATATTGCTTCAACTGGTTGAGATCGGTGATCTTGATGTTGCGGCTGCTCAAACTCACCAGATGCCAGGAGTTGTCGTAGTAAGGCTGCGAAAAATCCATCGCTTCCTTGCGCTTGTCGGTGATCGAAATGCCCGAGAACGCGACATCGGCCTGCCCGCTGGAAACCGCGCCCAGCATGCCCTGCCAATCGTAAGCGGTGATTTCGAACTCGCAGCCTCTGGACTGGCAATAGCCCTTGAAAATTTCCATATCCACGCCGTCGATTTTTCCACCGACTTCAAACAGCATGGGCGGAGAAGCGGGAGAGACAGCCACTTTAACCACCCCCGAATTATCTTCAACCTTGGCTTCTTCCTTGGGCGAACAGCCCATAAACAGCAAACCAACCGCACAAAACAAACCCGCCAATCCAAATTTTTTCATCATGGTGATCTCGCTAAAATTAAACCGTGAAGGAGTGTAGCATCCGGCCTCGAATGCGGGAAAATAAACCGGCAGACGCTCATGGCACGCGGATAAGGAATTGTAGATTCCACTCCCTCCCCTTCAAGGGGAGGGTTGGGGTGGGGATGGGGGTTGTTGTGGACAAAGAACCCATCCCCATCCTAGCCTTCCCCTTGAAGGGGAAGGAACAGTTTCCTTGCAACTTCGCGCGCCCGGAGCTTAACCATACGCCAAGACCGACAAACATCATCAAAATTTCCGTGAAAAAGGAAGAACACCATGAAAGCCATTGTCTATACCGAATACGGTTCACCGGATGTGCTCCAACTCAAGGAGGTGGAGAAACCTGTCCCTGCGGAGGATGAAGTTCTGGTACAGGTGCATGCGTCATCGGTGAACGCGGCGGACTGGCGCATGATGCGGGCTGATCCGTTTCTGGTGCGGTTGTACGCAGGACTGTTGAAGCCGAAAAAATTCCACACGCTCGGAGCCGACATCGCCGGACGGGTGGAGGCGGTGGGCAAAAATGTCCGCCAGTTTAAAGCGGGCGATGAGGTGTTCGGGGATGTGTCCTCCACTGGCTTCGGCGGCTTTGCCGAATACAAATGTGCGCGTGAAAGCGAATTGATTTTGAAGCCGACCAACTTGTCGTTCGAGGAAGCGGCAACCGTGCCGCTGGCGGCGATGACCGCGTTGCATGGCCTGCGCGACAAGGGGCAGATTCAGCCGGGACAACAGGTGTTGATCCATGGCGCATCCGGCGGCGTGGGCACGTATGCGGTGCAGCTCGCCAAATATTTCGGGGCGGTGGTCACTGCCGTGTGCAGCACAGACAAAGTGGAAATGGCGCGCGCGCTCGGTGCCGATTTTGTAATCGACTACACGCGCGAAGATTTCTCTCTGAGCAGGCGGCAATTTGATTTGATTCTGGCGGTGAACGGCAACCGCTCCATCTTCGATTACAAGCGCGCGTTGAGTCCCAACGGAATTTACGTCATGGCCGGTGGCAATCAATCCCAGTTATTTCAAGCGCTGCTGCTGGGGCCTTGGCTATCCCTGTTCGGCAAGCAGAAGTTGGGCGCGCTGACCTCCAATCCCAACCAAAAGGATTTGCAACTTCTGAAAGAACTGCTTGAGTCCGGCCAACTGAAACCGGTGATCGACAAACGTTACCCGCTGCACGAAGTGGCGGAGGCGATACGTTATGTGGAAGCGGGACATGCCAAAGGGAAAGTGGTGATCGCAGTGGCGTAGCCGCCCCCATCATGGCGACGGGGCACGAATGCGGCCTGCGCCCTTTTTTTAAAACACCCACTTGCCCGCAAGCCAACAAATACGGGCATCTCCATCAAATGCATGAGCTAGATCGCCTATTGGCGCGCCTTCCCATGAAGGCGGGCGTTCATTTTTCCGAACTTAATGGCATCTCAATTTATTCACTCACACCGGCGAAGGCCGGTGTCCAGTCAAAATATAGGTACAGTGCAACGCACTGACATAACAGCATTTTTATTAAAACCGCTGGATTCCGGCCTTCGCCGGAATGACGGAATTTGAATTTTTAGAAATACCCTTAATCGTGAAACCTCGGGTTGTGCGTTTGCAGGTAGAGCGCGGCGTTGCCGTAGGCCGTGGGGAAGTGCGACCACTGCTGGCTAAGTTGCTGGAGTTCTGCCGAAAGGGGAAGTTGCTCGTTTAGATTTTTGTTCGGGTTGTCGGACAAAATATCAAATAACGCTGGCGGTTTGCGATTGACGAGCAGGTGATTGCCGACCAGCACGCCGCCTTCGTTGATGCCGGTGAACTGGAATTCGTAGGCGACGCGAGAGTGGTCGAATTGCGGGTCGAGCAGGTCGCGCCCCAGCGTGGTGTTGCGGTAGCCGATGCCGACCAGCGAGGCGATGGTGGGCATCACATCGACTTGTTGCGCCCAGCTTTCCACCCGACGCGGGGCGATGTGTTTGGGCGCATAAATCAGGAACGGGGTGTGGCCCTGAGTGATCGCCAGCGTCTCCCACGACTTAGGCCAGTGCGCGCCGGTGTGGCCGATGATGCCGTGGTCGCCGACAAAAGCGAATACGGTGTTGTCGAAATATTTTTCGCGTTTGGCCTGTTCCATAAACTGACCCACACACCAGTCGAGATAGGCGAAGCCACGGTATTCTTCGATTGAAATGAAGCCCTGCTCTTTCATTTCTTGATCGCTTGGTGTGCGCGTGACGAAGGCTTTTTGGTCTTCCTCGGGGATGGTGTATGGGCGGTGGTTGCTGCCGGTTTGGATGAAGGCGAAGAACGGTTGTTTCTGCTCGCGCAACATCGCGTTGGCTTCCAAAAACAAGTTTTTGTCGGACACGCCCCACACATCTTCCACCGGCGATTTGAGCCGGTCCTGTTCGTATATGTCGATGCCGTCGATATTGGCGGTGAGCACGCCGCGCACGTTGGCCCACGAGGTGCTGCCGCCGATGAAGTAGTATTTTTTGTATTGCTTGTATTCGTTGACGATGGAATGCTGGTTGGCCGCCGCCGGGTTGCGCGATGCGGTGGAATACAGCGAAACATCGGGGATGCCGGTCACGGTGGCATATACGCCGCGCGCGGTGTGCGCGTGCGCGCTCATCATTTTGGTGAACAGCACGCCGTCTTTGGCCAGCTTATCGAACGAGGGTGTCGCGCCCATGGGACTGCCGAGCGCGCCGACTTTATGTCCGGCGAAAGATTCGAGCAGCACGAACACAACATTCAGCGGCTTGGCGGCCGCATCGGGTTTGGGCGGCACGCTGCGCAAAAAAGAAATCGGCTCATTGGGCTTGAGCGGCGGCAAGCCGACGAAAGCCCGGATCTCGTCCGCATCGGGACGCATCTGCGCGTCGTCCAGCGCTTGTTCGCGGAAAGTCCAAGTGTCGAAAGTGTTGTGCAGCGGGTTGAGCGAGGATTGCTGCGCAAACGCGTTGGGCAGCACAACGGTGTCGCTCCAGCGCAGCGGGTATTGCGAAATTTTGCCGTGAACCAGCAACAGGCAGCAAAACACCACCAGTGTTTCCGCGCCTAGGGTCGGCCATTTGCGCCCGGCTTTGGCGCGGCTTGCCCAAGCCCACAGGCCGGAAAAAATCCGGTGGCACAGGATTAGCCACAGCAACAATCCCAGCGCAATCCACACCACGGGATAAGACTGCCACACCATGCTGGTGGCTTCGCCAGTATCGCGCGCCAGCGAAAACATGGTCGAAGACAGGCGTTTAGCCAGATAGCTGTAATAGCCCGCGTCGATGATGATACCGAACGCCATAACGAAACAGGCCAGCATCCAGTAAGCCCACCAGACTTTGCGCAACATGGGCGGCCGCACAAATTTCCCCAGCCACGGCAGGCTCGCCACGAGCCAGATAAATGCCACGGTTATCAGGGAAACGCGGAGGTCAAAGCGGGCTCCCATCCACAGCGAACCGAGCCAGTCGGCTCCGGTCATGCCCGAATCCGCCGGCAAAAACCACAGCATAAACACCAGACGCGACAGCGTCCCGGCGAGGAGCAACACGAGCGCCATGCCCAGGGCGAGGCGCAAATGGGAGCGGATAGGGATACTCATCTTCATTAATATTTATTTGCTGATAAAAAATTGGGGGGCACTATTTTCTCGCGGAATGAATCGGGCGAAATATTCGTGCGCGGCATTTTAATGCTATTCCGCGAAGCCACCCATTCCAATTTCCGTTTCCTCAGGCACGCGGGAGAAAGTTTGAGTTCCCTTCGATTGCTCCACGCCAATTCAGCAAACCCCGGTTCATTCATTGCGCGGGGGCGGGTATAATTTGCTCCCCCGTCAACCCCCAAGGAATAATCGTGTCTCTCTCCACTCGCGTTCAAGCCATCAAACCTTCTCCCACTCTTGCCGTTACCGCGCGCGCAGCCAAGCTGAAAGCCGAAGGTAAAGACATTATCGGGCTGGGCGCTGGCGAACCGGATTTCGATACCCCGCAACACATCAAAGATGCGGCCATTGGCGCAATCAACAAAGGTTTCACCAAATACACACCGGTCGGCGGCACGGCCACGCTCAAAGCCGCCATCATCGCCAAGTTCAAGCGCGACAACGGGCTGGACTACACGGCCAAACAAATCCTCGTCTCATGTGGCGGCAAGCAGAGTTTTTTCAACCTCGCGTTGGCCTACATCAATCCCGGCGATGAAGTGATTATTCCCGCGCCGTATTGGGTGTCGTACCCCGACATTATCCTGATCGCGGAAGGCAAACCGGTGATCGTGCAAGCCGGTATCGAGCAGGGTTTCAAAATGACTCCCGCGCAACTGGAAGCGGCCATCACAACCAAGACCAAGATGGTGGTCATCAACAGCCCGAGCAACCCGTCCGGCGCGGTTTATACGCTGGAAGATTTGCAGGCGCTGGGCGCGGTGCTGCGCAAGTACCCGGACATCCTGATCGCCACCGACGATATGTATGAGCACATCGCGCTGACCGATGATAAGTTCTGCAACATCCTCAACGCCTGCCCCGATTTGTATCCGCGCACCATGGTGCTGAACGGCGTGTCCAAGGCTTACGCCATGACCGGCTGGCGCATCGGCTACGCGGCGGGACCGGAGCAGCTCATCACCGCCATGGAAAACGTGCAGTCGCAATCCACGTCCAACCCGACCTCGATTTCGCAAGTGGCCGCCGAAGCCGCGCTGAACGGCGATCAGGATTGCATCACGCCGATGGTCAAAGCCTTCCGCGAGCGCCACGAATTTGTGGTGAACAAGCTGAACATGATTCCCGGCTTAAGCTGCATCAAGGCGGGCGGCGCGTTTTATGCGTTCCCCGATGCGCGCGGCGCGATTGCCGCCATGCATAAGAAAGGCGCGATCAAGGAAGCCAACGACCTGGCCTTCTCCGAATACCTGCTGGTGGAAGCCGGTGTGGCCGTCGTGCCCGGTTCGGCTTTTGGCAGCGAAGGCTACATGCGCTTGTCGTTCGCCACGTCGATGGGCAATCTGGAAAAAGCGCTGGAGCGCATCGCCAAAGCATTGGCGTAACGATTCAAGCGCAACAAAAAAAGGCGCTGACTGGTTTACAGTCAGCGCCTTTTTTATCCTTAAAACCTTAATTCAAGCCACAGAGTACACAGAGTACACAGAGAAAGAAGCGGTTTTCCTGGAGTTGCTGGCTCACCCAAAAGGTGAAGCGCAAGTTTGTGATAACCGTTTGTTTCTCCTCTGTGATCTCTGTGTTCTCTGTGGCTAAATGAGTTTTTTAGGTTTATTTTGCCCGCAACTTCGGTTCTATCAACGTGCCCGACAGCAGCAGCGGATAAGTTCCCACCGGGTCTTTGATTGCCGCGCTGAAATTGCCGGACAGTTGATGGCTGGGGGAAATATCCAGCGAACCCGAGGCGTTCATTTCTTTCGAGTTGATTCTGAGCTGGGTGTAACGCTGGCTGTTGTTGTCGAACAGCACGGCCCCGGTCAGCGTGTCGAACGGGGTGCGCCCGCCGGGAAGATGCTCGGCGCTCAACAAACGCGCGGTCTCCTTGAAGTCCATGCCATGGATCACCCCGTCTTTGGCGCTAATCGTTCCCTCAAAACGCGGAGTGTCCGCCAACTTGGACAGTCTGTCCGCCTGCAGGGTGAACGCTCCTTCGACCGTCACATCGTTGCAAGTACCCACCACCGGGAACAGTTTTTCCAAATCCATGGTTTTGGCTTGCAGGCGACCTTGCGCTTGCCAACCATTTCGCCAAGCCAACTTGCCGTTGCCCGACCATTCACCGGCGTAGGCATACCCTTTGAGCTCGGTGAAATTCACTTCGCCGTCACCGATGTCGCCCGTGGCTCTGAACTCGCTGAATTTCACGGCGGGCAAGATCGGTAAAGCCGATTCCTTGATCGAGAATTCGACTTGCCAACGATCTTTTACGGGCAATAGCTCAACTTTCAGTTTCTCGTCCTCACTGTGCAACGTCACGCGGGTGAAAACGCCCTGTTCAAGTTCCGCGTTGCCTTGCAATGCGGGCAAGGTCAGCCCGTCGGCATCCGTATTCAGCTGCAAACTGTCTATGGTCAGGTGGCGCAGCGGATATTGCGCATTACCCCCCAAACCCTTCAGCCAGCCCACCACTTGATCCAGGTTCTTTCCTTCCAGAACGACGGTTTGCACTTCGGCATCGTTAATCGTTTTGTTTTCGGAAAAAACGGTCGCCGCATCGAAACTCAACACCACCGTGCCCACTTTAACTTCGTGATCTATGCCCATTGTGACGTTCTGCAGGCGCAATGTGGGCGGGAAAGTGGCGGCGCTCATCCCACCGATTTGCACGGGTTGTTTCAGTTGCGCGGAGAGTTGCTGTTCGAAGCGCGCGATATATTTCCCCATCGGCCAAACGTAGGGCAGCGCAATCACCGCGACCAGCGCCAGCAACAGCAACGCAAAAATAATTTTGCCAATAGGCAAAGGTTTGCGCCGCTCTCTAGGCATCGCTTTCTGTGCCGCTTTGGCTTGCGCCATGACGGTCTGCTGCGCCGCTTGTTCGGCTCCCTGCTCGGCCTGCGACTTGGCGCGCTGTTCCGCTTCCGCCCAGAGAACCGCCTGCTCCTCGGCCAAAGCCTGCTCTTCCGCCTTGACGCGCGCCTCCTGTTGGGCGCGCTGGCGCAACGTCTCCTGCTCGGATTCCAGACGCGCCATTTCATCTGCCGCGTGTTGTTTCTTCTCTTCCGCTGCGGGTTGATTTGACTCTTCTGCCGCCGCTTGTTCGACAGTCGGCTTGGCGGGGGCGGGGGCTGACGCTGGCGTTGGCGTTGGCGTTGGCGTTGGCGTTGGCGTTGGCATTGGCGCTTCAATCTGCACTGGCGGTTCGACCGGTTTCGGGATTTCAATTTTCGCGGCAGCAACGGGCACGGACGAAGCCATAAAACTCACGGTATCCAGATTCACAGAATCCAGATTGATCTGGAAAGCACCGGATTCCGGCGCGGATGCGCCCTCTCCACCCGATGCGTGCATTGCTTGTTCGAACACCTGCGCTTCGCTTTTTGTGTGGGCTTCGGCCTCCATTTTTTTAGCGGACAGCGCTTGTCTGATCGCCTCTTCCTGCTCGGCTTTCAAGCGTTCGGCTTCCGCCTCGCGCGCGCGCGTTGCGGCCAGCGCCTGAGCTTCTTCCTCGGCGCGCGTTTTGGCTGCCTCCAACTCGGCTTGAATACGTGCCGCTTCCTGCTCGGCTTTGATGCGCGCGTCCTCTTGTTCGGCTTTAACCCGAGCGGCCTCTTGTTCGGCTTTGATACGCGCCGCTTCGGCTTCCGCTTTGGCGCGCTCCGCTGCCAACGCTTTGGCCTCGGCCTCGGCGCGGGCTTTGGCCGCTTCCAACTCGGCTTGCGCTCTGGCTGCTTCCTGTTCGGCCCGGATGCGCGCCGCTTCTTGTTCGGCTTTTAATCGAGCGGCCTCTTGCTCGGCTTTGATCCGCGCCGCTTCCTGCTCAGCCCGGATACGCTCCGCTTCTTGTTCTGCCTTGAGCCGCGCAGCCTCTTCTTCGGCTTTTTTTCTTACCAGCTCTGCCGCTTGTCTGGCGCGTTCTTCCGATTCCGCTTTGATCAGTGCGGCTTCGTGTTCCGCTTTTAAGCGCGCGGCTTCCGCTTCCTGTTTGGCGCGCTCTTCCGCCAGCGCTTTGGCCTCGGCTTCGGCACGCGCTTTGGCCGCTTCCAGCTCGGCTTTCGCCTTGGCCGCATCCTGTTCCGCTTGGGCGCGGGCCGCGTCCAGTTCGGCTTTCAAACGCGCGGCCTCTTGTTCGGCGCGCACCCGCGCTTCCATTTCATGCTTGGCCTTCGCCTCCGCCAATTTTCTTTCCTCTTCCTGCTTGGCTTTGGCGGCGGCTTCCGCCTCCGCTCTGGCGCGCGCGGCAACTTCGGCTTCCTGCTTGG